>JBKQJQ010000569.1:0-10780 GCA_052147875.1 Solirubrobacteraceae bacterium
GCCTGCGGGTGGTCGTCAACGTTGTGATCCCCAAGCGGCTCAAGCACAACCAGCGCGAGCTGCTCAAGCAACTCGCCGACAGCATGACCGAGGACAACCTCCGCACCGAGGAGGGCGTGTTCGGCAAGCTCCGGCGCGCCTTCGGCGGTTGATCCGGCTCGCCGTCCGGGTCGCGCGCGAGCAGTCGGAGCTGGTCCTCGCCGAGCTGCTCGAGCTGGCGCCCACGGGCGTCGAGGAGACCGACGTGTCTGACGAGGTCGTCGAGTACGCGGTCTACGGCGCGCCCGGCGAGCTGCCCCAGCTGCCGGAGCTGACAGCCGCCGCGGGCGACGCGCTGGTCGAGGTCTCGACCTCCGAGATCGCCGACGACTGGTCCGAGCGCTGGCGCGAGTTCCACAAGCCGCTTACGCTCGGCGACCGGCTGACCGTGCGCCCACCATGGGAACCGCGCGGCGGCACCGAGCTCGACGTGGTCATCGACCCGGGGCAGGCGTTTGGGACCGGAGCGCACGCGACCACGCGGCTGTGCCTCGAACTGATGCTCGACCGCCAGGCACGAGGCTCATTTGTCGACCTCGGCTGCGGTTCCGGCGTGCTGGCGATCGTCGCAGCGAAGCTCGGCTGCTCACCGGTGTTGGCGCTCGACTACGACCAGGCCGCGGTGCAAGCGACGCGTGACAACGCCGCGCGCAACGAGGTCGAGATCGACGTACGTCTGTTCGACCTCCGCGCGGAGCAGGTGCCCGATCGCGATTTTGGGGCGGCAAACGTTCTCGCTGGCCCATTGCGTGCATGGGCCGCGTCCCAGCGCAGGCTGCCGCCGGCCCTGATCCTCAGCGGCCTGCTGGCCGATGAGGCCGACGGGGTCGCCGGCGCGTTCGCGCTGCGCCGGATGCTCGAACGCGAGCGCCGCGAGCGTGGAGAGTGGGCGGCACTCCGCCTCGCGCGGGCTTGACGCGCCGTCATCGCCCAAGCTGAGCCAGCTGGGCTTCGGCGAGCGGCGCACGGGAGCGGTCGCCCTTGCGGCGGTAGATCTCCAGGGCCTCTTGAGCCTCGGCGATCGCGTCCTCCGTCTGGCCGCGTGCCGCAAGCACGCGGCTCAGCTGCAGCCTGGCCTTTGCCCTGCACCAGTAGAAGTCGGTTTCGTAGGCGCGCTCGAGCGCGCTGCGAGCCCAGCGCTCGGCTTCGTCGAGGTCGCCCTCCTCGAGCGCCAGCAGCGCCCGGACGCCGTGCGTGTAGGTGAAGTTGACCGTGTCCTCGGGAGCCCCGAGCTGCTCGGTCAGCTCGATCGCGGCGAGCGCCGCGTCGCGGTTGCCGAGCTCTTGCTCGACTTCCGCGAGCATCGCCAGGGTTGTCGATCGATACGACTGCTCCCCGTGACCTGCGGCAATCTCGGCGCCCTGCAGCAATGTCTCTCGAGCCGCGATCCGATCACCAAAGAGCAGCTGACTCTGGGCGACCTGCTGGTAACAGCCCCCGGCCAAGATGGGCATGCCGAGCGCCTCGAACCCGTCGCAAGCGCGCCGGGCGAAGGCGATACCGTCCTCATTGCGGCCGTCGAGATCGGCGATCCAGCCCCGCCCCAGATCCAGCGACGCGACGGCGTATGGGCCAGCCGATTCGGCCTCCATCGCATCGACCGCTCGTGTGAGCACCTCGACGTTGTCCTCGCTGAAGCAGAGCGGCACCACGCACCAGCCAACCGCCTTGGCCCACTGCCCGAGATCGCCGGCCCGTTTCGCGTGTTCAGCCGACAGGGCGGCCTGCTCGGCCGCTGGCTTGGCATGGCTGCCGAGCCAGCACAGCTCACACCACGCCAGGTGCGCCTTCGCCAGCCCGCGCTCATCGCCGGCATGCTCGAACTGTTCGATGATCGCCGGCAGGCGCGCCGCGAGCGCCCGCGTCGCGCCGTGTGGCCGTGTGCGCAGGAGCAACCCGAAGTGGGTGAGCGCCGTCAGCCCGCCGAGTTCCGGTTCATGCTCGGCCGCGGACAGCAGCTCCTCGATGAGCTCGAACTCGCCGGCGTCGAGCAGCAGCTCGGCCAGCTCGACGCAGATCGCCGCGTGCAGCGTGCCCCCTGCCGAAGCGAGTGCCCGCGCGCGCTGCAGGAGGTTGCGTGCGGCGGGGCCGTCATCGCGCTCGGCAGCGCGCCGCCCAGCTGTGTACAAGCGCTCCGCGGCGCGTCCCGACAGCCGCGGGTCGATCTGCTGCCCGAGCTCGTGGCGGTAACGCACCGCCTGTTCCAGATGCCAGCCCGCGATCTCGTCAAGCTCAGGAAGCTCTCCACCAACACGCTCGAGCCAGTCGGCGAAAGCCTGGTGCAGCTCGGCGCGCTCGGCCTTCGGCAGCGAGTCATAGGCCGCGTCGCGGATTAGCAGGTGGCGAAAGCGAAACGCCTCGTCACCCTGGAACGTTGGCGGATGTGGACGGATCAGCTCGCGACGGACTAAGCCAGCCAGCCGCGAATCGACCTGCGTCGCCAGCGGCTCACCGGCAAGAGCGCGAACCGCCAGGCGATGAAACACCTCGCCCTCGACCGCGCCGCGCTCGAGCAGCTGGCGTTCTTCGAGGCCGAGGCGCTCGAGCCGCGCACCGAGCAGTGCCTGGATCGTCGGCGGCACCATCAGCGTCCCGCTCTCTCGCGCGAGCGCGACCATCTCTTCCAAGAACAGCGGGTTGCCCTCGCTCGCTGCGATGACGTGCGCCTGCGCTTCGCGATCGAGGCCGTTACCCAGCTGCTCCAGCAGCACCAGCGACTCGTCGGCGGCGAGCGGCTCGAGCAGCACGGTCGTCGCGTTGAGCTTGCCGCCACCCCAATTGGGACGGTCGTCGAGCAGCTCGGGCCGGGCCGTGCACAGCACCAAGATCGGCGCGCCGCGCGACAAATCCGCAACGTGATCGAGGAGGTCGAGCAGCATCGGCTCAGCCCACTGCAGGTCGTCGAGATACAGCACAACCGGACGCTCGCTTGCGAGCGCTTCGAGCAGGCGCCGCACCTCCCAGAACAGCTCCTCCACAACCGCCGCGCCGCCGCCGTTCAGGCGCGTGAGCACCGGCGCAGCCGGCTCGCCCGCGATAGTCAGCGCTTCCACAAGCGGCCAGAACGTGATCCCCTCGCCGTAGGCAAGGCAGCGGCCGCGCAAGACCGTCGCCCGCTCTGCGACGTCGGTCAGCAGCTCCGCGACCAGCCTCGACTTGCCGACGCCGGCCGTGCCGAGCAGCGTGAACAGGTGACAGCCCGACCGATCGACGACCCGGTCCCAGGCCTCGCGCAGCACGTGCAACTCCTGCTCGCGACCCACCAGCGGCGCATCGAGGTGGCGGGCCAACCCGGGCGCGGACGGGTCCAGGCGCAGCAGGCGAAAGGCCTCGACCGGCTCGGACTTGCCCTTGAGCGCGAGCGCCTGGAGCGGTTGCACCTCGACCGCGTCGCGCACGAGACGCAGCGTCTCGGCTCCGATCACGATCTCACCCGGTGCCGCGGCCTGTTCAAGCCTCGCGGCGACGTTGACTGCGTCGCCGGTGGCGAGGTTCTCGCCCTCGCTCATCAGCACCTGGCCGGTGTTGACGCCGGTCCGGAACCGCAGCATCACGCCCACGTCTTCGGCGACCGCCGGCAGCCGTTCGCGGATCTCGGCCGCCGCGCGGACGGCCCGCAGGGCGTCGTCCTCGCGCACCGTAGGGATCCCGAACACGGCCATCACCGCGTCGCCGATGAACTTCTCGACGGTCCCGCCGTGGTGCTCGATCGTCTTGCGGATGACCGCGAAGTACCGGTTCATCACTGTCCGCAGAACCTCGGGGTCGAGCTCCTCGCCAAGCGCCGTCGAGCCGGTCACATCGCAGAACAGCGCCGTCACGACCTTGCGCGTCTGCCGGACGATCGCTGGCGCCGCCGCAAGCTCGGCGCCACAAGCGCTGCAGAACCGCGAGGTCGACGGGTTCTCAGTCCCACACCGCTCACAGACCGCCATCACTCCGCCTTGCTCGCGAACATCGCTTGCACTCCCCTGCAAAGCGCCCTGCGAGCGAATCCTACGGCGAAACCCTCCGTCGGGCGACTCGGACCTCCACGCGCTTGGCCAATCGCGACGCCTCGGATCTTGGCCATCCGGCCGATGCCGATCGATCCGCGTTCGCCGATCCTTTCGAGTGTCGAATGCATACTTGAGCATAAGGGAGGTGAATGGTTGCCAAACCCACTCGCGATCGGCGTGACTCTCGGTGGCCTACTCCTCGACGTGATCGCGCCAAGGCCCAAGCCTCGGGCTGGACATTCGCCGGAACTCTCCCTCCTCTCGGAGCGCTCCGTCCCGAGGACACCGCGGCATGACTCGGCGATCGAGGCGTACGACGGTCCTCCGGTCGCGAGCGGTTATCGAAGCTGAGCACGGGGCCACGCGCTGCTGTCAAGGCGCGTGGCCCCGCGGCGTCACGCGCTGCTTTCAGAGCGCGTGCCCCCCGTGCGGTCAGTAGGACTGAACGCGGGCTCAGGTCACGTGGCCGAACGCCCGCTGCCACGCCTCAGGCGCAAGCTTCGCCTGAGTGCGGACTTCGGCCGCCAGTCGGCGGTATGCCGTGGCGCCGTTCGCCCCGTTGGGCGTCGGCGCGAAGGAGAGGCTCGCGTCGTCGAGCGCGCGGAGAATGCGCTCGGCATCCGCGGGTTCGACTTCCAGCAGCACCGTCGGCTGCCGCACGTCCTCGCGGGCGATCATTAGCTCCTGCACCTGCGGTGTATGAAAATGGTGTGCGGTCATCGTTACTCGTACCCTCGGCAGCAAATCCCTTGCTGCGGACTTCGTTTTCCAACTGACGGTGATTGTGCGCCTGTCGGCCGTCGGCGGCAACGGAAGTACGTCTAGGTTGCGGTTGGGACCTTCGGGTAGGTGTCGAGGTCGGGCGACCTAGACTGGCGAGCGCGCCAATGACCACCTTCGCCGTCAAGTTCCTCGGCTGCAAGGTCTCGCAGGCCGACGCGATGCTCGCCCGGCGCGCGCTGCTGGCGGCCGGCCACACCGAGGTGCCCGAGGCCGACGCCGAGCTGCACCTGATCAACACCTGCTGCATCACCGGTGAGGCCGAGGCGAAGTCGCGCCAGGCGGTGCGGCGTTCGCTGCAAACCGCCGGCGAGGTCCGCGTCGCGGGCTGCGCGGTGAACCTCAACGCCAAGCAGTTCGGCAACATCGACCCACGCGTGACGCCGCTGGTCGGGACCGCCGATCGGGTCGCCGCCGAGCTCGGCGGCTGCGCCGACCTCGAGCACGACGTGCTCGCGCGCCAGCCCGCCGGTCAGGCCCGTACGCGCGGCTTCGTCAAGGTCCAGGATGGCTGTGACTGCCACTGCGCCTACTGCATCATCCCGACCGTGCGCGGCAGCGCTCGCTCGAGGCCGGCGAGCGCGATCCTCCGTGAGGCCGCACAGCGAGTCGCCGACGGTCAGCCCGAGATGGTGATGACCGGGATCAGCGTCGGCGACTATCGCGACCCCGAACAGGGGCTCGAGCTCGGCGAGCTGATGGTCGCCGTCACGCGCGTCCCGGGCGTCAAGCGCGTGCGGCTGTCTAGCGTCGAGGTGATCCACGTCCGCGACTCGCTGCTCGATGCGCTCGCGCACGCGCCCAAGGTCTGTCCGCACCTGCACGTGCCGATGCAGTCCGGCGACGACGGCGTGCTGCGTGCGATGGGCCGCCATTACACGTCGGCCGAGTACCTCGAGCAGATCGCGCGCGTCCGTGCCGTGGCCCCGGACGTCAACGTCACGACCGACGTGATCGTCGGCTTCCCCACCGAAGACGAGGCCGCGTTCGAGCGCACGCTGTCGGCCGTCGACGCGGCCGGCATCTCGCGCGTGCATACGTTTTCTTACTCGCCGCGCCCCGGAACCGTCGCCGCTGCGCTCGGCGACCGCGTCGCGCCGGCCGAGAAGAAGCGCCGCTCCCAGGTCCTGCGAGCGCGCTCGGAGGTCCGCTCGCGGATCCACCGCTCGACCAAGCTCGGCCGCATCGAGACGGTGCTGGTCGACAAGGTGGCCGACACGCAGTGCTCGGGGTACACGGCCGACTACACGCGGTGCTATCTGCCGGCCGGTGTGGCGGCGCGGGGCGAGCTGGTCCGGGCTCGATGCGTCGAGCTGCAGGCCGACGGGACCAGGTGTGAGATTCAGTAGCGGCGGAAGCTATCCTGAGCCTCAGTGACGGTCGCAGAACAGGTCAGAGCGGACATGACAAGCGCCATGAAGGCGGGGGAGAAGGATCGCGTCGGGGCCCTGCGCCTGGTCCTGTCTGAGCTCCAGAAGGCGGCCAAGGACGGCGACGACGACGAGCTCGCCGTCCTGCGGCGCGAGCGCAAGCGCCGGCTTGAGGCGGCCTCGCAGTTCCGCGACGGTGGACGGCCCGAGCTCGCCGATCACGAGGAGTCGGAGGCGCAGCTGATCGAGGGATACCTCCCCGCCGAGCTGGACGATGCGCAGCTGCAGGCGATCGTCGCCGCCGCGATCCAGGAGACCGGCGCCTCCAGCACGCGCGACATCGGCCAGGTGATGAAGGCCGTGATGGCAAGCTCCGGGGGTGCCGCCGACGGCAAGCGTGCCTCGGCGCTTGTGCGAGAGGCGCTGTCGCCCTAGGAATGCGCCAGGCAATCGAGCTAGACAACGCGGTCGCCGCCGAGCTGGCGGGCAGTGAGGACAGCGTTCTGCGCACGCTCGAGAGCCACCTCGACTGCGACGTCTACCTGCGCGGCAATGTGCTGACGCTCGACGGCGAGGAGGGCGCGGTGCAGGCCGCGAGCGCGGTCGTTCGCGAGCTGTCGGAGCTGATCCAGCAGGGCCACGACATTGCGCCCGGAACGATCGAGGCCGTCACGCGTGCGCTTGACGAGCACGAGTCACCGTCGGAGATCCTCGAGGACGTCGTCTGGCGCCACCGCGCGACCAAGGTAGCTCCGAAGACCGTCAACCAGAAACGCTACGTCGACTCGATTCGCTCGAACACAATCACGTTCGGGATCGGTCCGGCCGGCACCGGCAAGACATTCCTCGCGGTTGCGCTCGCCGCCGCGGCGCTCAGCCGGCGCGAGGTCAATCGGGTCATCCTCACCCGGCCCGCGGTCGAGGCTGGCGAGCGGCTCGGTTTCCTGCCCGGCGACCTGATGGCGAAGGTCGATCCCTACCTGCGCCCGCTGTTCGACGCGCTGCACGACATGCTCGACCCCGAGCGCGTCTCGGCCCATCTCGAGCGCGGCGTGATCGAGGTCGCGCCGCTGGCATTCATGCGTGGAAGGAGCCTGAATGACAGTTTCATCATCCTCGACGAGGCCCAGAACACGAGCCCCGAGCAGATGAAGATGTTCCTCACGCGCCTCGGCTTCAACTCGAAGATGGTCGTCACCGGCGACATCACCCAGATCGACCTGCCGCGTGAGCAGGACTCTGGTCTGGTGATCGTCAGCGAGGTGCTCAACGAGGTCGAAGGGATTGAGTTCGTCCGCTTCGGGGAGGAGGACGTAGTGCGCCACAAGCTGGTGCGGCGGATCGTCGCCGCCTACAACGAGCACGGCCAGCGCCTGGCGCCTGAGCTGCGACCAAGACGCCGAGCGTAATGCTCGACGTTGAGGTGATCGGGCTCGACGCGCTCGCCTCGGGTGGCCCGACGGCGGTCGAGTTCGAGGAGCTTTGCGCGCTGGCGCTTTCGTCGGCGGGGATCGACGACGGCCACGTCGCGATTGAATTAGTCGACGAGGACCGCAGCCGGGAGCTCAACCTCGAGCACCGAGATATCAACGAGCCGACCGACGTGCTGTCGTTCGGGGTCGACGAGGACGGCGTTAGCGCCGGCCCGCGCGAGCTGGGCGACATCGTCATCTGTCCGCCGTGCACCGAGGATCTGCGCGAGGCCGTCGTACACGGTGCGCTGCACCTGAGCGGCATGGACCATGAGACCGACGAGGGCGAGATGCTGGCTTTGCAGGCGGAGCTGATGCGTTGGGTCAACTGACGACACCCGACACCCGGTCGGGCTTCGTGGCGCTCGCCGGTCGTCCGAATGTCGGCAAGTCGACGCTTGCCAACGCGATCGTCGGGGCCAAGGTCGCGATCGTCTCCGACAAACCGCAGACGACGCGGCGCGCAATCCGCGGCGTCGCGACCGGGCCCGACTGGCAGCTGGTGCTGGTCGACCTGCCGGGCGTGCAGCGTCCGCGCGACGCGCTCACGGAGCGAATGCAGCAGCGCGTCGAGCGCGAGCTGGCCGACGCCGACGGATGCCTGCTGGTGATCAATGTCGAGCAAGGGGTCGGGCCGGGTGACCGCTTCATCGCCGAGCTGCTGCGCTCGGCCCCGGTGCCGGTCACAATCGCCGCAAACAAAGTCGACCGCACCGACACGCCCCGGACGGCTGCCGCGCTGCACGCCGCCGAGCAGCTCGGCGTCGCCGACGAGATCTTCCCGGTCTCGGCGCGCACCGGCGCCGGGGTGCCGGCGCTCGTCGACCACCTGGTCGGCCGGCTGCCGCCGGGGCCGTTCTACTTCTCGGCTGCCGAACGGTCCGATCAGGCACCCAAGGTGTTGCTCGCCGAGCTCGTCCGTGAGCAGGTGCTGGCGCGGACCCGCGAGGAGGTGCCGCACGCGGTCGAGGTCGAGGTCCAGGAGATCCGCCGCCCCCGCGCCGATCTGATCCTGATCGAGGCCGTCGTGCTGACCGAGACCGAGTCACAGAAGGGGATCCTGATCGGTGCTGGGGGGCGGATGATCAAGTCGATCGGGGTCGCGGCGCGGCGCGCGATCGAGCGCGAGCTCGGCACCAAGGTCCATCTCGAGCTGTCGGTCCGAGTTCGGCGGCACTGGCGGGCCGACGAGCGCCTGCTGGACCGACTTGGCATCGAATAGCGCTTCTGGTACGACACCGGTTCCGGATTCACCATGAAACGGCGAGAAGCGGTAGCGGCACTGGTTGTGAGCGCGGTGATCATCCTCGCGCTGCTAGCCGTGTTCGCGGTCGAGCTGTCCAACAACCAGGCGCAGTCAAAAAGCAACATCGAGAGTCAGGCGCACCAGAACGCGTTGCTGGTCGCCGGGCTGATCGACAGCGTGTTCGGCGCCGAGAGCCGGCCCAGTCCGCAGCTGCTGGCCGAGTACCGGATCAAACACGTCCACCGCCGCGCCGTCGAGCGAAATAAGGGCTCGAACGACGAGTACGTCGTGCTGCTGAACCATAAGGGCCACGTGTTGGCGGCCTCCCGCGGCTTCACCCGCGAGGCGCGCAAGAACCTGCTCACGGGCAGCCACAGCGTGGTCGCCATGGTGCAGGCCGGCATGCCGTGGGCGCTCGGCAACGTGCTCCCCTACAAACACACCGGGGTCGTCAACTTCGCCACCCGGATCCCCACCCGCCACGGGCTGCGGATCCTCGTCAGCGGGTTCAGTCCCGCGCCGCTGAGCGCGTTCACCGTGCGCGAGCTCGACAAGGTGCCCGGCGTCAGGGGCGCCCATCACTACCTGCTCGACGGCAACGGCGTCGTGATCTCCTCGACGAACCCGCAGCGGCCGCCCGGCTACGTGTTCCACACGCCGAGTCAGCTCGAGGTCCTGACCCACCACTCGGGCGTCAACAACGGCCACTACTTCGACCAGGTGCCGCTCCAGAACACGACCTGGAAGGTGCTGCTAGCCGCCCCCGAGGGTCCGTTCTTCGCCAGCGTGTCCGGCGCCCACCACTGGCTGCCGTGGGTGATCTTCGCCGCCTTCGCGGCCGTCGCGCTGCTCGCGCTGGGGCTCGCCCTGCGGGCGCTGCGCTCAAACGACCTGGTGGTCGATGCCAACGATAAGCTCGCGGTCTCCAACGCCGAGCTCGAGCGCCGGGCGCGCGAGCTTGCCCGCTCCAACGCCGAGCTCGAGCAGTTCGCCTCGATCGCGTCGCACGACCTCCTGGAGCCGCTGCGGAAGGTGCGGACGTTCGCCGCGCGTGTGCGCGAGACCGAGGGCGATTCGCTGTCGGAGCGGGGCGTCGACTACCTGCGTCGTGCCGAGGCGTCAGCCGAGCGCATGCAGCAGCTGATCGAGGACCTCCTGGTCTTCTCTCGAGTCGCCACCAAGACACGCCGGTTCGTGGAGGTCGATCTCAATCGGGTGGCCGAGGAGGTGCTGGAGGATCTCGATGACCCGCTCCGACGCTCGGGCGCGACCGTTCAAGTCGGCCCCCTGCCCACGGTGACCGCCGATCCGCGTCAGATGCACCAACTGCTGCAGAACCTGGTCTCAAATGCGCTCAAATTCCGCCGCGAAGGAGTGATACCCAAGGTCCAGATCAGCGCCACGGTGCAGGACGGGGTCATGACGCTCGTCGTGCGCGATAACGGGATTGGCTTCGACCCGCAGTACGCAGCGCGGATCTTCCGTGTCTTCGAGCGGTTGCACGGTCGCTCGAACTACCCCGGCACCGGGATTGGCCTGGCACTATGCCGCAGGATCGTGGAACGTCACAGCGGCACGATCAACGCGCAGAGCGTGCAGGGTGAGGGCTCTCAATTCATCGTGATAATGCCGACGGACGCCGCCGAGGCAGACATTGACGGGCCGCCGACCGGGGACAGCGGCGACCAAACCGAGCAGGAGGAGCCGTATGTCGCCGTCTGACGGATCCAGGCCATTCACGATTCTGTTGGCTGACGACGACGAGGAGGATCGCGAGCTCGCCCGCGACGCGCTCCAGGACTCGCGGCTCGCCAACGAGATGAAGTTCGTGGTCGACGGCCAGGACCTGCTCGATTATCTGCGCCACGAGGGGCG
>JBKQJQ010000570.1:0-2992 GCA_052147875.1 Solirubrobacteraceae bacterium
GACCGATCCGACCGCCGGCGGCGCCGGGTGGTAGCTCGGCGGAGTCGTGCTCTGATTCGGCTTGTAGGCGGCGACGCTGGGCAGCGGCGGCACTCGATCGGATGCGCTCTCGAAATCGAACGCCGAGGTCAGATCGCCGCATACGGCCCGCCGCCACGGAGTGATGTTCGGCTCGCCGACGCCGAAGCGCGCCTCGATGAAGCGGATCAGCGACGTGTGGTCAAACACCTCCGAGCAGACCCAGCCCCCGGTGCTCCACGGCGAGACCACGAGGAACGGCACGCGGACGCCGAGACCGTAGGGCCCGACGACCCCGTCTGAGCCGCCCGGCGTTCCGGCCCTGCCGCCGAACAGCTCGTCATCGAGCGGCACCGTTGAATGGCCGGCCAGGCCGTGCACGTTGGGGTACGGCCCGACGACGTGGTCGAAGAATCCGTCGTTCTCGTCAAACGTGATCAGCAGGGCCGTCTTTGACCAGACCTCGGGATCGCTGGTCAGCGCGTTGAGGACTCCCGCTGTGTACCAGGCTCCATAACCGGCAGGCCATGCCGGGTGCTCGGTGTACGCCTCGGGGGCGACGATCCATGACACGCTCGGCAACTGCCCGCTGGCGACGTCGGCGGCGAGGGTGTCGAAGAAGCCACCGCTCTTGTCGACGTCGGTTCCCGTGCGAGCCCGTTGGTACAGCGGGCCGCCGGAGGTCGCGTTCCGGTAGTTGAAGAAGTACAGCAGCGCGTTATCGCCGTAGTTGCCGATGTAGGGATCGCCGGTAAAGCCCCAGCCACCTGCGGCGTCCAGGCCGTCGCCGATGTCCTGATAGATCTTCCAGCTGATCCCCGCCGCCTGTAGCCGCTCCGGATAGGTCTGCCAGCCGTATCCGAGCTCATCGTTGGCGATGACCGGACCGCCGTGCTTCCCGTCATTCCCGTCCCATCCGGTCCACATGTAGTAGCGGTTGGGATCGGTCGGACCTAGCATCGAGCAGTGGTAGCCGTCGCACACAGTGAACGCGTCGGCCAGCGCGTAGTGAAACGGAAGGTCCGAGCGCTCCATGTGCGCCATGCACGTGGTGGTCTTGGCCGGCAGCCACCGGTCCCAGTTGCCGCCGTTGAACATCTGGTGCGTCCCGTCCCAGCTGTGGTCGAGATCCTCGATGAAGGTCAGCGCCAGGTTGCCGACGTCGGGGCGGAACGGCGGCACCACGGTGGCGCCGTCGGCCTGGTACCAGACCGGCCTGCCGCTGGGAAGCGTCGCCGGATGCGGATCGCCGAACCCGCGGACTCCGCGCATCACGCCGAAGTAGTGATCGAAAGACCGGTTCTCCTGCATCAGCACCACGATGTGCTCGACATCCTTGAGCGATCGAGTTGCCCGGTGTGCCGGGATGGCCAGTGCGCGAGCGATGCTGTCGGACAGCATCGTCGCCGCGACGCTCCCCCCCGCTAGCTGGAGGAATCTACGCCGACTCACGGCCCGCATCAGCATCACCTACCTCACATCCGCGGGCGACGCCCGTACGCCGCCCTGGTCTGAGCAACCCGCAGCCTACCCTCGGTCATCGATGGCGACACGTTGGCGGCGAACGGATCGAGAAGCTTCCCAGATCAACGGCTCGAGCGTGTCGATGGGCCGGTCACACGGTCTCCGCCGCCGCAAGCATCGGCCGGCTCTGACAGAACAGTCCTCCCGCGCGGCGAACGCGTGGCGCTTCGGACGCGGGGCGCCGTCGCCGGTCCGGCGACTGCTTGTCGCTATCGGAGTGGTTCTACCGGCCCCGGGTACCGGCTCGGCCGAAGTAGACCCTGACTACGCTCAATGTTCGGCGATCGCTGCCGATAACTGAAGTGGGCCTTTGCCTTAACTCGTGACGCCGTCTAAGCGTGGGGTCCGGCGTCACCGGATGCCCGAAGTCGAACGAAAGGGGACCGTGCAGAGCCATTCAGGTCCGAGAATGCGTCCGCGGCTGTCGCGGGCGTGAGACGAGGTTTGAAACTCAAGCGTCTCTGTGCGCGTCTGGCGGCGGGTGCCACCGTGACGCTGCTCGCAGCTGCGCTGGTGTTCGCGGTTTCGAGCGCTGGTTCGGCGCAGGCACGGCCAGCGCGGAAACCAGGCGAGAACCGGGCTTCCCGACAGGCGACTCCGACATCACATCAAACGGATCCGACGTCGCATCAACCGAGCCTGGCCTCGCGGCAGCCCGGTATCACCTCGCATCGGCCGCAACCGCTGACGCCGAGAAGCGCGCTCGACCGACCTGGCGTGCCCACTCCTGCGCCGACGGACCGAGCACTTGCGCAGGCGTTGCGGCAGACGACTGGCCTTTCCGCCTCCGAGGTGACCACGCGAGACGTCTGCCCGCCCGTAAGCGTGGGACGGGCGAGGTGCGCCGCCCGGGCGCTCGTTCTGCGCTCTGACGGGGCACTCGTTCGCCCTCACGTCAGGGATCAGGCGTCGCTCGGCCAGGTGAACGCCACGTCCCGCCCGGGCTTCGCGGTCCCGGCCAGCGGCGCGTCTTCCACTCCGCCCCAGGCGGGCACCCCCGCCTATCTGGAGCAGGCTTACGACCTCTCCTATCTGTCGCAGACGGGCGGTGAAGGCGACACGGTGGCGATCATCGACGCATACGATGACCCCGGTGCACAAACGGATCTCAACATGTATCGATCGACCTACGGACTACCTGCCTGTACTACCTCGAACGGCTGCTTCGAGAAGCTCAACGAGAATGGCGCCAGCTCGCCCCTGCCGGCTGCGAACATCGGCTGGGAAGAGGAGGAGTCGCTCGACCTTGACGCGGTCTCCGCGCTCTGCCCGAACTGCCACATCCTGCTCGTCGAGGCCAACTCTTCTCGCTCCTCGGACCTCCAAGCAGCGATGGCGACCGCCGCTGCGGCCGGCGCCAACCAGATATCCGATAGCTGGACGTCCACCTCGAGCGGGGTCCCGTCGGGGACCTACACCTTCCCGCACATCGCCACGGTGGCCGCCACCG
>JBKQJQ010000571.1:0-3321 GCA_052147875.1 Solirubrobacteraceae bacterium
GCGGCTGGTCACGCTGACCGGCCCCGGCGGCGTCGGAAAGACGCGGCTGGCCAAGGAAGTGGCCCGGCGGGCGGCTAACGAAATCGGCGGCGCGACCTCCTTCGCCGGCCTTGCCGAGGTCTCCAACCCTGACGACATCCCGGCGGCGATCGCACTCGCGCTCGGAATGCGGGGCGACCCCACCCGGTCACCCCTCGATGAGCTGTGCGAGCAGCTGCAAGATCGACGCGCTCTGCTTGTGCTGGACAACTGCGAACACCTCTCCCCCGCTTGCGGCAGGGTGGCCAGCCTGCTGCTTCGCTCGGCACCGCGGGTACGGATCCTCGCCACCAGCCGCGAGCCGCTGGGGATTCTTGGCGAGCTGACGTGGAGCGTGCCGCCGCTTGCCGTGCCCGCAGAGTCCGACACCGCGATCCCCGCCGGAGATGCGGTCGATCTCTTCCTGGAGCGAGCGCGGCCGGTGCTGCCGGACTTCGCTCCCAGCGACGATGAGCTGCGCTCGATCGGGGAACTTTGCCGGCGTCTCGATGGCATGCCGTTGGCGATCGAACTGGCGGCCGTGCGGATACGGAGCCTCCCAATTGAGGAGATCCTGTCCGCGGAAGCCGGCATCTTCGACGTGCTCGACAAGGGGAACCGCGACGCACCCGCTCGTCATCAGACCATGCGCAACGCCATCCAATGGAGCTACAACCTCTGCATGTCACAGGAACGCCTCCTGTGGGAACGGCTGTCCGCCTTCTCCGGATCGTTCAATCTCCGCGCAGCCCAGGAGGTCTGCGCCGGCGACGGTATCGGCATGAGCGACGTCGTCCGGCTGCTGGGCGAGCTTGTGGAGAAATCCGTCGTGACACGTTCCCCGTCCGAGGGTGGCCAGCGATACCGGCTTCTGGAAATCATCCGGATGTTCGGGCTGGCGCACTGTAGCGATATCGGCACACTTCGTCGGCGCCACCGCGATTACTATCTCCGCCTCGCCGAGGAGAGCGAGCAGAGTTCGATGCATGCCGACCAGTTCGAGCTGGCCCATCGGCTTAAGGATGAGCTCGCAAATTTCCGCTCGGCTCTGGAGTACTGCTTCGCACAACCGGGTGAACGCCTGCAAGTTCTGCGGATGGCCGGGGCGCTATGGTTCTACTGGAATGCCTGCGGGCACATGCGCGACGGCTGCTATTGGCTGCGCCGTGGCCTCGCAGAGGCGCCCGAGCCCAGCTCCGAGCGGGCCAAGGCCCTCTGGGTCCTCGGGTGGTACGAGATGGTCCAGGGCAACAACGCCGCCGCCCGGCAGCACCTCAACGAATGCCGGCAGATCGCCGAGGCGATCGGCGATGAGGCCGCCACCATCCGCGCCACGCAGTTCCAAGGAACCGTCGAGGAGATCGACGGCAACTACGCCGACGCGCTGGCGTTGCTTGAGGAGGCTCGGCTCGGGCATCAGGCCTGGGGTGCGGACCGGACTTTGAGCGTTCTCTGCGGCGCTCAACTTGCCTTCGTGCACTGTCTGACCGGACAGATCGACAAAGCGCTGCAAGCCTGCGACGTCGCTGTCGCAGAGGGTGAGGCGCACGGTGAGCGATGGGCAACGTCGTGGGTTCTGTGGGTTCGAGGGCTGGCCGAGAACCTCGGCGGGAATCTGCGGCAGTCCATCGATGCGCTGCGTGCCTCCATAGACCTGAAAGCTTCGCTGAGTGACTGGATGGGCGCCGCGACATGTGCTGAGGTGCTGGCCTGGGATCTCGTCGAGGCCGGCCAGCCAGCGGGGGCCGCGCGGCTCATGGGCGCTGGCAGGATGTTGTGCGGAGCGATGGGCGGAGACAGCCCCTTGTTCGGGGCGCCGACGCTGGTGAGCAGGCGCGGGGAGTACGAGGAGCGAGCCCGCGACTCCATGGGTGTCGAAGCCTTCGACTGCGAGTTCAAGGCCGGCTTGGAAATGGAACCACCTGCTGCAGTTGCGATGGCGCTCGGACGGGACGCAGCAAAGGAGAAGCCGTCGGTGCGAGAGGTCGACGACAAGCTGCTCACCTCGCGGGAGCTCCAGATAAGTCACCTCATCGCAGAAGGCTTGAGCAACAACGACATTGCGGAGTCACTGACGATCTCGCGGCGGACGGTCGAGGGTCACATCAACCGGATCTTGGCCAAGCTGAACTTTCGGTCGCGCTCGCAGGTGGCGGCCTGGATGACCCGGCGCGAGTCGCTGTCCGGGCGCTGACCAGCCGATCACGCCCCCGCGAAGTCGATGACGAGTCGCCCGCGAATTCCTCCGGCCTCCTGAAGGCGGTGGGCTTCCGCTACCTGCGCAGGTGCGAAGGTTCTCTGAACCAAGTGGGGGATGCGGCCCTGCGCCGCAAGACCGGCCAGCTGTTCAAGGGCCGCTCGATTACGGAACTTCTCCTCTTCCTTCACCAGGACGAGCCGACGGGAGATGCCCCGCTCGGTCTGTTTGGACGTGCCGGGTCGGACTGCGGCCAGGACGCCCCCATCGCGAATGACGCCGAGGGCGCTCGCGCCCATGATCGCCGTGTCGAGCACGCCGTCGACACCGCCGGGGAACACCTCCCGAATACGGGCGGCCATGTCGTCGCCGCGGGCGACGACATGATCGGCCCCGAAGCTTCGGATGAGCTCGTGGTCGCGAGGATGGCCATCCGCGATCGTCTGGATGGTGGCCAGCCGTGCCAGCGCGAGGGTGAGCGCAGCCAGCCAGCCTGCACCACCGGTCACGGCCAATGTGCCGTGGGGAGAGATGTTCAGGACCTTGAGCGCCTCGATGGCGGTGAGGCCGTTCATCGGCAGCGTTGCCGCCTCTGCGAACGTCAGCGAATCAGCAATCACAGCCACCGAGTCACGATGCACAACCAGCAACTGCTGCTGCGCGCCTCCCTCGGGCCGGATGGGGTCCACGACCGCGATCACCCGATCGCCGACGCGCAGGTCGGCAACGTCCGAGCCGACGGACTCGATCACGCCGGCCGCATCCATGCCGAGCACGTACGGCGGCTCCAGCGGGGTGAACAGCGAGGCGAAGGCGCCACGTCGCATGAGAATGTCGGCCGGATTGACGGTGGCGGCCAGGACCCGGATACGCACCTCGGCGCTTCCCGGAGCGCGCACTGGCCTTACGAAGACGCCGATTCCCTCGGGCCCGCCGAATGTCGTCACGCCAATAGCCGCGACGCTCCGCTGCTGTGCCGCCTGGTGTGGGCTGCTGATCGGGCAAGTCAAGGTAAGCCTCGTGTCATAGGAACGGGCCGGGCCCCGGAAGGCCCGCTCATCCCGTAGGCCCTCCGGAACCGCCACTTCGACCGGCCGTAGCCGGAG
>JBKQJQ010000572.1:0-4025 GCA_052147875.1 Solirubrobacteraceae bacterium
CGCCGAGCTAGACGACGCCGAGGCCGACGCGGTCCCGCCCGACGCCGGCGACCTAGAAGGTGTGGAGGTACGAGGGACGGGCACTAGCCGTCGTTGACGGATGCCAACCAGAGCAACGCGCTGGCGCTCATCCGTCGGACTCTGGCGCGACGGCGTATTCCTCGTCGGTGACGTGCTCGAGCCACGTCACGGGGCTTCCGTTCTCGTCGACTTCCTGGATCGCGAGGTGGGTCATGAAGCGGTTGGGCGCCGCGCCGTGCCAATGCTCCTCACCGGGTTCGAAGTACACGCGGTCGCCGGGCCGGATGGCCTCGACCGATCCGTCGCGGCGCTGGCACCGGCCGATTCCCTCGGTGACGTAGATCGTCTGGCCGAACGGGTGCGTGTGCCACGCGGTGCGCGCACCCGGCGTGAAGTGCACTCTGCTCGCCGCCACGCGGGACGGCGGCGCGGGCGTGGCGACCGTGTCGAGGTAGACCGTGCCGGTGAACCAGTCGCCCGGCCCGGGGCTGGTCTCGAGGCTGTTGCGAGTGATCTGCATGCGTTCTCCTTGTCGCAGGTTAGGGCTGAACCATCACCTTGATCGTCGCGATCATGTCCAAGGACTGACCAGGATCGCGAGCAGCCCTGCGCTCGCGCTGCCAACGATCAGCGCGCCGGCGACTCGGCGGAGCCTTGGGTTGTCGACTCTCATGCCGGGCCAAGAGCGTTGCACCTCGACCGGACCTCAAGTCAAGCCAGCGGACCACGACTTATTCACAGCTATGCATGCAATAATGCGTGCATGACTCACGGTACAGAGCCCGACCTCGCGTTCCTCTCATCCGAGACGGCGCGCTCGGTCGCCGAGACGATGCAGGCGCTTGCCACGCCGAGCCGGGTGCGAATCCTCAGCCGCCTCGGGGCCGGCGCCTGTTCGGTCGGCGACCTCGCCCGCGACCTCGGCATGGGACAGCCGGCGGTCTCGCAGCAACTGCGGGTTCTTCGCCACCTCGGGCTCGTCGTCGGCGAGCGGGACGGCCGGCGGGTGATCTACGCGCTGCACGATGATCACGTCCGTTCGCTGTTGAGCGAGGCGGTATCGCACACTGAGCACCTCCGTCTCGGTCTCGCCGTCAGCCCGGGCGTGCAGGCTCTGCCGGCGTGAGCGCGACCGGGCCAGCGCTGCTCGCCGCCGCGGCGGGCGTCGGATTCGGGCATGCGATACTGCCCGACCACTGGGTCCCCCTCGCCGTGCTCGGCCGCACCCGCCGCTATCCGCTCACGAGGATCGCTCGGCTGTCCGGTCTGGCGGGAGTGGCGCACGTGCTCGTCTCGATCGCGCTCGGAGCGGTGATCATCGCCATCGGGCTCCAGTTCCGCTCCACGATCCAGCACGCGCAGGACACGATCATCGGCTGCATCCTGATCGCCACGGGGATCGGCTTCCTCGTGCTCGAGCTGACCGGTCACGGCCACCACCACGACCACGACCACCATCACCACGATCACGACCACGACCACGACCACACCCACGACGACGGCCACACCCACGACGACGGCCACACCCACGACAACGATCCCGGCAAACCCACCCCGCGCCGGCTGAGCGGGCTGGCCGCGGTCATGGTTCCGTTCGGCGCGGCCGCCTCGCCCGACCTGACGATCCTGCCGGTGTTCCTCGCCGCGACCACCGCCGGAATCGCCACCGCGGTCGGATCGGTCGTCATCTTCGCCGCGGTCACGATCGGTACGATCGTCGGACTGACGCTCGCGGCTGCCCGTGGCGGCTATCAGATCCAGGGCGAATGGCTCGAGCGGTGGGGCAACATGTTCACGGCCGCCGTGCTCATCATCATCGGGCTGCTGGTCCTCCTCCAGATCATCTGAGAGACGGTCGGTCCTTCCCCGTCGGAGCACGCTCCCGGGGAACAAACCGACGAACACGAGCCGGTATCAGCGGTCTATGAGTTCACACGCCGCCTACGCGACGCGCGCGTCCGTCCCTACTCGATCCAGGATGGCCGGGTCGCCCTGGAGCTCGACGCCGCTCGCCTCGGCCTCCGGAAGCGAGAGCAGACCGAGGAGGAGTCCGAGGATCGGCCTGGGCGGGCCCGTGAGCGTCACGTCGGCGTCGTCGACTCGGCCGAGCCGCGAGTGGACCGCGCCGCCGCCGATCTCGATCACGATTGGCTGATCGCCGGTGACGATCTGAAGCGTGATCGTGGAATCGTCGGTCCCCCGGTCAACCAGCATCTGCTCGATTGCCCATGCCAGCCAGTGGCTGCGGACGGCGTCGTCGGGACGCTCCTCGGTCATCAACGGGAGGCCCCAGCGGGTCAGGTCCTCGAGCACCGGTCGTAGCTGCTCGCCGCGCGGCGTCAGGCGGAACAGCGTGGTGGCGATCGGTGGCGGCGCGTCCTCGCGCGCGATCACGCCGGCGTGCTCGAGCTCACGCAGCCGATCGGCCAGCAGATTGGTGGCGATCCCGGGAAGCCCGTTGCGCAGATCGGTGTAGCGGCAGGCGCCGCGCAGCGTCAGCTCGCGCACGATCAGCAGCGTCCACCGGTCGCCGATGACATCCAGTGACTTCGCGAGCGAGCAGTACTCGTCGTAGGACCTCATTGCTCAACTAACTCTAGCACTAACTTGAAGATCTAACGTACTAACTTGATTTTCTTGTCCAACTGGTTTATAACTCCGTCGCAGTCGAGCCACACCAGCTAACACTTTCCCGAGGGGGAGCCATGAGACGTAAACCGCTGATCCTGATCTCGCTGCTGCTGGCGGCGTTCGCCATCAACCTCGACACGACGATCGTCAACGTCGCGCTCCCGTCGCTCGTTCGTGAGTTGCACGCGTCCAACTCACAGCTGCAGTGGGTCGTGGACGCGTACAACCTGTTGTTCGCGGCCTCGGTGCTGGCCGCGGGCAGCCTGTCGGATCGGTTCGGCCGCAAGGGGATGCTGCTTGCCGGCCTCTCGGTGTTCGGCCTCGCGAGCCTCGCGGGCGGACTGACCGATGGTCCGGGTCAGCTGATCGCGGCGCGCGCGGTGATGGGAGTGGGTTCCGCGATGGTGTTCCCATCGACGCTGTCGCTGCTCTCGAACGTATTCACCGAACGTGGCGAGCGCGCGCGGGCGATCGGACTGTGGGGCGCGATCACCGGCGCGGCGATCGCGCTCGGGCCGATCGTCGGCGGGTGGTTGCTCGAGTTGTTCGACTGGCGGAGCATCTTCTTCGCAATGGCTCCGATCGCGGCCCTCGCGGGCTTCCTGGTGGCGCGCTACGTCCCCACCTCGCGTGACCCCCACGCGGCGCGGATCGACCGCGCCGGGTTCGCGCTCTCGACCGCGACGGTCGGGCTGCTCGTGTACACGATCATCGAAGCTCCGAACCACGGTTGGGGAAGCGCGCGGACGATCGGCAGCTTCGCGTTGACGGCGCTGCTGGCCGCGGCGTTCGTCGCGCGGGAGCGGCGGACCGAGGAGCCGATGCTCGACCTCGCGCTGTTTCGGAACCTCCGCTTCACCGCCGCGAGCGTGTCGGTCGCGATCTCGTTCTTCGCGCTCTCCGGGTTCATCTTCCTGGTCACCCAGTACTTCCAGTTCCTGAAGGGCTACGGCCCGCTGTCGACCGGCATCCGCCTGTTGCCCGTGGCGTCGTTTGTCGCGATCTCGTCGATCGTCGGCGCGAAGCTCGCGGTGCGGTTCGGCACCAAGCTCGTCGTCGCATCAGGACTCTTGTCGATGGCGGCCTTCTACCTATGGGTCACGAGCACGTCGGCGACGACGGGCTACGGGACGATCGCGGCCCAGATGGTGGTTCTCGGAACCGGCATGGGACTGACGAGCGCTCCGGCGACCGAGGCGATCATGGGCGTCGTGCCGAAGGCCAAGGCCGGCGTCGGGTCCGCGATCAACGACGCCACCCGCCTGCTCGGCGGCACTCTCGGGGTCGCGGTGATCGGCAGCGTGTACGCCTCGCTCTATGCCACACGGCTCACGAGCGCGTTGCCGATCGGCCTGCCGGCAGCGGTCGTCCGC
>JBKQJQ010000573.1:0-16608 GCA_052147875.1 Solirubrobacteraceae bacterium
GGCAAGATCTTCGCGGCCAGCCTGACGCTGTGGATCGGCGGATCAGGCGGGGTGTTCGCGCCCTCGTTGTTCACCGGCGCGGCAGCCGGGATGGCGTTCGGGACGATTGTCAATCACATCTTCGGCCCGGTGGTCGGGCCGCCCGCGCTGTATGGCGTCGTCGCGATGGGAGGTGTGTTCGCCGGCGCCGCGCAGGCGCCCCTGACCGCGATCGCGAGCGTCGCGGAGATGACCGGCAACTTCACCCTCACGCTGCCGATCATGCTGGCCTGCGGGATCGCGTCGCAGCTGGCCAAGCGGATCACCTACGGAAGCATCTACACGACGAAGCTGCTGCGGCGTGGGATCGACATCGAGCGTCCCACCGCCAGTCGAGCGCTGCAGGCGCTGACCGTCGAACAGGTCATGCAACCGCTACGGACGCTCAACGGGCAGCCGCGGCTGTTCGGAGACGGAGTGCCCGCCGAGCGGCCGGCGGTCGCGGTGCCGCGCTGGGAACAGCTGGTCGGCCCGGTGACGCTGGCGCGCCGACCGCAGATGCTGTTCCCGGAGGAGGACCTAGAGCGCGCGCGACGCCAGCTCGTCGTCTACGGTCGCGACGGGTTGCCGGTGGTGTCCCGGGACGGGGAGCTGCGAGGCTGGCTGACACGTGCCGACGTGCTGCGAGCCCTGGAGACCAACTTCAGCTCGTCTGAGGCGGAGATCGAGGCCGGCGCGGAGGAGGCGAACTTCGCAGTCGCGGACCCAGTCGCGGCGAGTCATATCTCGAGCACCCCGCTGCCCGGCTACGAGGTGCTCGAGTTGCAGATCGGGCCGGACTCGCCGGCGCGCGAGCGTCGCGTTGGCGAAATCGACTGGCCGCCCGGGAGCATCGCGGTCGCGGTGACCCAGGGCCGCGAGATCCGCGCCGCCAGCCCCGACCTCCTGCTGCATCCCGGCGAACGAGTAATCGTTCTTGCACCGAGCGGGCCCGAGTCCAACGGACGTTGAACGCACTCCGCTATGCGACCCTTTGACCGATGGACGATCCTGCGCTGCATGACCGGGAGCTGATCCGCGAGCTGGTCCAGAACTGGGCCGTGTGGCGCGACGCCGGCGACTGGGAGCGGTTCGCGACCGTCTGGCACGCCGACGGGGTGATGATGGCGACCTGGTTTCAGGGCCCCGCGAGCGACTTCATCCGCGTCAGCCGCGATGGGTTCGAACGGGGCGTCCGGATTCTGCACTTCCTCGGTGGCAGCTCCGTCGACGTCAGCGGCGACCGGGCGATCGCGCAGACGAAAATGACGATCACGCAACGCGCGCAGGTGCACGGGGTCGAGGTCGACGTCGTCTGCACGGGGCGCTTCTACGACTTCCTCGAGCGTCGCGGCGGTCGCTGGGGGATCGTGTTGCGCCAGCCGATCTACGAGCGCGACCGGCTCGACCTCGTCGATCCAGCCGCCCAACTGGCGCTCGATGCCGAGCAGCTGGCGCAGTTCCCCGAGGGCTACCGCCACCTCGCCTACCTGCAAACGGAGATCGGCTACGACGTCAAGCGCGACATGCCGGGCCTGACCGGGCCCGAGCTGGAGTCCCTGTACGACCGCGGCGCGCGCTGGCTCAACCCCTGATCAGGTCAGCGGCACGCTCCGCGATCATGATCACGGGCGCGTTCGTGTTCCCGCGCGTGATCTCGGGCATCACGGACGCGTCTACGACCCTCAGCCCGTCGAATCCATAGACCCGCAGCCTCGAGTCGACGACTGAGCCCATCGCGCACGTCGACGTCGGGTGATACACGCTCTGGCCGGCGCGGCGCGCGAACGCCATCAGGTCCTCGTCCGAGTCGGACTCCGGGACGCTGAACGGCGCGCGCTCGACGGCACGCAGCGGCTCCTGACGGGCGATCTCGAGCGCCAGCTTCATCCCCGCGAGCATGCTCGCGCGGTCCTCGTCGGTCGTCAGGAAGTTGCACAGAACGCGCGGCTTGGAGTCGGCCAGCGGCGCGCGCAGCATCAAGCGCCCGCGACTGGTCGGCTTGATCACGACTGGCCCGAAGCAATAGCCGTGGTCATGCGGGGCGGTCAGACCCTCGTCGAAGAACATCGACGGCGCGAAGTGAAACTCGACGTCGGGGGCATCGACGCCGTCGCGGGCGCGGAAGAAGCCGGCCGCCTCAGGGATGTTGGAGGTCAGCGGGCCGCGGCCCTGCTCGAGCAGGGCGAAGTTCTCGGGCGTGGCGACCCCGAACAGCGACGGCTCGTCGGTCAGGTAGTTGACCTGGGCCATGCAGTGGTCCTGGAGGCCGTGGCCGACCGGCAGGTCCGAGCGCATTTCGATCCCCAGCGGTGCAAGCTGGTCCTCCGGCCCGATCCCCGACAGCATCAGCAGGACCGGCGACTGATAGGAGCCGGCCGCGAGCAGTACCTCGCGCTCGGCACGGACCTCCTCGACGACGCCGTCGCGCGCGACCTCCACGCCAACCGCACGCTCGCCCTCGAACAAGATCCGGAGCACCATCGCCCGCGTCAGGATCGTCAGGTTTGGCCGGCCGGCCGCGGGCGCCAGGAACGCGTCCGCCGTGCTGCAGCGCAGCCCGTCGCGCTGCGTCAGCTGGAACCGGCCGACTCCCTCCTGGCGAGCGCCGTTGAAGTCAGGGTTGTGCTCGTGTCCCGCCTGGCGCGCCGCCTCGAGCATCGTGTCCACCAGCGGGTGCATCGAGCGGCTTTCGGAGACCGCCATCGGGCCGCCGGCGCTGTGGAACGCGTCGTCGCCGCGCTCGTTGTCCTCCGAGCGCTTGAAGTAGGGCAGCACGTCGGCGTAGCCCCAGCCGTCACATCCGGCGGCCGCCCAGGCGTCGTAGTCGGCACGGTTACCGCGGATGTAGATCATCGCGTTGATCGAGCTGCAGCCGCCCAGCATCTTGCCGCGGGGGAGGTACAGACGACGGTTGTCGAGCCCCGGCTCCCGCTCGCCGAGCAGGTCCCAATCGAGGCTCGACTTGAACAGCGCCGGGAACGCCGCCGGCACACGGATCTCCGGCTGAGTGTCCTCGCTGCCGGCTTCCAGCAGCGCGACGCGGACGTCGGGATCCTCACTCAGCCGGCCTGCCAGCACGCACCCGGCCGAACCCGCACCGACGACGACGTAGTCGAACACCTCACGCACCCCGGATCACCACCTTCATCACCTCGGTCGGATTGCTGATCGCGAAGCGCAACGCGTCGGGCGCCTGCGCGAGCGGGAACTGGTGGCTGATCAGGCGCTCGATCGCCTCGCCATTTCGTTCGACGACGCGCACGGCCTCGCCGAAGTCGTCGGCGTCGCAGCAGCTGACGCCGAGCAGGTCAAGCTCCTTCTCGGTCAGGCTGCCGACGCGCAGCGCGACCTCGGCGGTCGACATCCCGACCTGCACCGCGCGCCCGGCGGAGGCGGTCATGTCGACCATCGCGCGCACCGCCGCCGGAACGCCGGTCGCGTCGATGACGACCGGCGGCCCACCCGGGCCGGCCCAGTTGCGCGCGCGGCTGACGACGTCGTCGGGATCGGTCCAGCGCAGCGTCTGTGCTCCAAGCGCGCGGCTGCGCTCCAGCCGGCGCTCCTGGAGGTCGATCACCAGCACCTCGGCGCCGCGCTCGAGCGCCACTAGACAGACGCACTGTCCGATCGGCCCGGCACCCAGCACGACCAACTGCTCACCGGCCGCGACGCGGCCCCGGCGGACCGCGCGGACGGCGATCGACACCGGCTCGACCATCGCCGCGAGCGCGCCGTCTGTGGCGGAGATCGGAAACACCTGCTGCTGCCCGATACACAGCAGCTCCTGAAGCCCGCCGTCGACGTGGATCCCGATCAACTCGAAGTTATCGCAGGTATTCGGGCGCCCGACCGTGCAGGGGTAGCAGCGGCCGCATGCGCGCAGCGGCCACAGCGCCACCCGCCGACCGACCTCGAGCTCGGGGCGGCAGTCCGGGCCGAGAGCGACGATTGTGGCGCCGACCTCGTGCCCCTGTACGCGTGGGAACTGCGCACCGCCGGCGGCGTCTGACAGCTCGCCCGCGAAGAAGTGGTAGTCCGATCCGCAGATGCCGACCGCCTCCGGGCGGACGATCACCTCGCCGGGGCCGGGCTCCGTCGGGTCGGGCCGATCGGCGATCACCATCGACCCGACCCGCTCGGTAACGGCGGCGTTCAAATCAACCCCAAACCTCGGCCGCGGTCTCGACGATCAGCTCGAGTTTGGCGACCTCGTCGTCGTAGGTGACGACGTTGCCCTCGACCGTCGACGAGAACCCGCACTGGGGCGACAGGCACAGCTGCTCGATCGGGACGTACTGAGAAGCCTCCTCGATCCGGCGCTTGAGCTCGTCCTTTGACTCGAGCTCACCGCGCTTGGTGGTCACCAGCCCGAGCACGACCAGCTTGCCGGGCGCGACGAACCGCAGCGGCTCAAAGCCACCCGAGCGAGCGTCGTCGTACTCGAGGAAGAAGCCGTCGACGTCTAGCCCTCCGAACAGCGCCTCAGCGACGTAGTCGTAGCCGCCCTCGGCCGCCCACGAGGAGCGGAAGTTGCCGCGGCACAGGTGGGTCGTTATCGACAGGCCGGCGGGTCGGTCGGCGAGTGCGTTGTTGATGTTGCGCACGTAGGTCTCGTGCAGGTGCGCGGAGTCCTCGCCGCGTGCATCCATCGCCTCGCGCTGCTTGGGGTCATTGAGGTAAGCGAGGCTCGTGTCGTCGAATTGCAGGTAGGTACAGCCGAGCTCGGCGACCGCGCGCACCTGATCGGCATACGCACTCGCGAGATCAGCCCAGAACTGCGCGACGTCCGGATACACGCTCGGGTCGAGCGCCGCCCGGCCGCCGCGGGAGTGGACCATGTTCGGCGACGGGATCGTCAGCTTCGGCGTCACGCCGTCGGCGACCTCGCTCTGCAGGAACTTGAAGTCGTCGGCGAAGATCGTGTGGTCGAGGTGGACCCTGTCGGTGACGGCGATCGCGGCGGGCGTGAACTCGACGTCGCCGTCGGGGTTGTGGAACTGGACCTTGATGTCGCCGGCGACCTTCTGCACCCCGCCGAGCTGGTAGATGAAGTCCATGTGCCAGGACGCCCGGCGAAACTCGCCGTCGGTCGCGCTCTGTAGCCCGACGTCGCGCTGCATCTGGACGATCTCACGGATCGCGTCGTCCTCGATCGCGCGAAGCTCCGGCGCTGAGATCTGGCTGTTGGCGAACTGATCACGGGCTTCAAGCAGCCGCTTCGGTCGCAGCAGACTGCCGACGTGGTCCGCTCTGAACGGCGGTTTCGTGCGCCGGCCGCCGCTAGTCACGGCGTTGGCTGTTTGAGCGTCAGTCATCTCTACCTGCCTTGTTCGTGGGAGCCTTGATGTTGATCTCGACCCGCACCCCGTCCGGGTCGTCGAAGAACAGCTGGCGCGGACCGTCCCCCGGAACGTCATTGCGGACCGGCTGGATGCCCAGCTCGGCGAGCCGGCCGTCGACGTCGTCGCAGTCGTGGGCCGCGAACGCGATGTGGTCGACCGGTCCCGGGCGTTGCGGCGACGCGGGAACGTCGAGCCCGAGCGTCTGCGCGTGCGCCCGATACGAGGCGCGGTCAGCGATGTGCAGGCAGGGCGTCCCGCCCGCGTACAGCCAGTAGCCGGTGAACTCGAGCGGCGGTCGCTCGCCGACGCGCAGGCCGAGCGCGCGCTCGTAGAACTCGCGCGTCCGCTCGAGATCGGAGGTGAGCACCAGCACGTGCTCCAACTCGGTGACGCTCATTCGCCGGCTGAGATCTGCTCGGCGGCCGCCGGTGCGCCGTTGTCGCGTCCTCGCAGCAGGTACGCCGAGTGCAGCAGCTCAGGGTGGTCACGCAGCTCCTGCGCCTCGCCCGAGAACTGGATCCGGCCGCCCTCCATCACGTAGGCGCGGTTCGCGAGACCGAGCGCGAGCGACGCGAACTGCTCAATCAGGAGCACGCCCGCCCCCGCTTCGGCGATGCTGCGGATCGTCGGGATCAGCCTTTGCACGATGACCGGCGCCAGACCCAGCGACAGCTCATCGATGATCACGAACCGCGGCTCCGATACGAGCGCCTGCGCCAGCACGACCATCTGCTGCTCGCCGCCCGACAGCGACCGCGCCTGGGCCCCGAGCCGCTTCTGAAGCTCCGGGAACAGCTCGAGCGCGCGCGCACGGCCGGCTTTGGCATTCGACGAGGACAGTGAGTAGGTGGCGACGCGGATGTTGTCGTCGACGGTCAGGTCGGGGAGCAGCCGCCGTCCTTCGGGCACGATCGCCAGACCGGCGCCGCGGATCCGCTCCGGACGCCGGCCGGCCAGTTCCCGCTCGCCGAGCTTCACGGACCCGGACTTCAGCGGCAGCACGCCCCCGATCGCCAGCACCATGCTCGACTTGCCGGCTCCGTTGGGACCCAGCAGCGCCGTCACCTCGCCGGGCGGCACCTCGATCGAGACGCCGCGGACGACGTCGCGGTTGCCGCGCGCCACGACAAGCTCGTTGAGGTGCAGCGCCTCGGTCACTCCTTCATCTCTCTTCCGAGATAGGCGCGAACCACGTTCTCATCGCGCAGCACGTCGGCGGTCTTGCCGGACGCGATCAGCTTGCCGAAGTCGAGCACCGAGGTGACCGAGCAGCAAGACGAGACGAGGCTCATGTCGTGGTCGACGAGGATCACGAGCGCGTCGCTGTTCTCCGGGATCCGCTTGATCACCTCACCGAGGTGGGCGGTCTCCTCGTCGGGAAGCCCGGCGGCGGGTTCGTCGAGCAGCACGACGCGCGGGCGGCCGACGAGCGCGCGCGCGACCTCGACCAGCCGGCGGTCGCGCGCCCCCAGCGTGCCGACCCGTGCGTCGGGATCGACTTCGAGCCCAACGAATGAGATCGCCTCGAGCACGTCGCTGCGGCGCGACGCGGCAGCGACCTTCGAGTGCTCGTGGGCGAGCGCGACGTTGTCGTAGACCGACAGCTCCTCGATCGCCTGCTCGGTCTGGAACGTGCGCCTGACTCCCCAGCGCGCACGCCGGAAGTGAGCCATCTTGAGCAGGTCCTCGCCGAATGCCGTGACGGTCCCGCCGGCCGGCTTGACGAACCCGCTGAGGACGTTGAAGAAGGTCGTCTTGCCGGCCCCGTTGGGCCCGATCAGGCCGCAGGTGCCGTTCTCGAACCTGACGCTCATCCCGTCCAGCGGTGTCACACCGCCGAATTTGACGGTCAGGTCGGAGACCTCGATCATCGCGGCTCCCCGGAGGCGGCTTCCGAATCTGCCGTCACGGTCGCGGGCTTCGAGCCGTCCAGTTCGTCGGCGGCCGCGGCGGTCTGCGCCGGCGCTCCGGGCGCGGCGCCTTTTGGTCGGCCGCCGCCGGCGGCCCTCCCGATCCGCCGCCCCAGTCGAGCGAGGTCCTTGGGTACCTGGTCGATCAGCCCGGCCGGCGCGGTCGTCAGGACCTGGAGCACGCCGATCCCGAACAGGATGATCAACCAGTCGGGTGACACCCCCCAGCTGTTGAGCAGCGCCGGTAGGAGCTGCATCAGCAGCGCCGCGATGATCGCTCCCCAGACGCTGAAGATGCCGCCCATCAGGACGACCGCGAGGATCGTGATCGAGTCCTGGGTGTTGAAGTCGATCGAGTACAGGAACCGGTCGGCGCCCGCCAGCAGCGCACCGGCAACGCCGGTGATGAACGAGGCGAGCGCGAACGCCCACATCTTGTAGAGCGTGGTATTGATGCCGGCCGCTAGCGCCGCCGACTCGCTCTGGCGGATCGCGGCCCATGCCCGTCCGGGGCGCGTCCGGATGTGGGCGAGCACCAGCAGGAATGTGAGCGCGGCGAACACCACCGAGTAGCGGTAGAAGCCCGGATCCGACGTCGCGATGCCGGGCCGCCGGATCGCGGGTAGGTGCAGCAGCCCGCCGTTGTAGCCCGAGAAGCCATGGCCGCCGTTGGGGAAGTTGATCGTCGCCAGCACGACCGTGATCGCGCCCGCGAGCATCAGCGTGATCAGCGCCAGGTACATGCCGCTCATCCGCAGCGCCGGCAGACCGACGAGCCCCCCCAGCACCATCGTGATCAGCCCCGTCATCAGCAGCACGACCTCGAACGGCAGCGAGGTCGCGAACAGCAGCCGGGCGGCGACCCAGGCGCCGATCGCGAGCACGGCAGCCTGGCCGAGTGATACCAGCCCAACGCGGCCGACCAGCACGTTTAGACCCAGGGCGACGATCGCGTAGATCGCCACCTGCGTGCCGGCGTCGACGTAGTAGATGCTGACCAGCGCGGGGACGGCGAACAGGACCAGCAGCAGCAGCGCGAGGATGATCATCGGCCTGCGCAGCGTCCTCGCGCTCCACTGGCTGGGCAGCAACGACGACCGCGAGGCGCTCCCGACCCCTGACGCCATCGTCCTAGATACCCGTCCGGGAGATCGTGATCACGCGCTTGCGGTTGGCGATCAACAGCGCCGCGGCCGCGAGGATGAACGGCGCCATGTCGTGGAAGTTAGAGAAAGTTTGGTTCGGGCTGGCCTCGATCGCGGCGTCGACGACGCCGATCGCGAGCGCCGCGATAAACGCGACGGTGATCGAGCGCAGCTGGGCGATCAGGGCCGCGGCCAGCGATGAGATCACGAGGAACGTGAGCGTCGTCGCGTCAAGCGCGACGAGATCCGCGAGCACCACACCGGCGAGCCCCGCGAGCACGCCGCACCCAAGCCAGGCGGACGCCTCGACGCGCCGGATCGGGACCCCTAGCGTCGCCGTGATGTCACGGTCGTTGGCCATCGCGCGCATCGCGGTGCCGAGCTTCGTGTAACGCAGAAACACTCCGGTCACGATCGTCAGCACGAGCCCGGCGGCCACGCACAGGACCTCCGTCGTGGTCACGTTGATCTGCCCGACCGTGAAGCCGTGGTTGTCGGTCGGCAGCGCGATCGAACGCGACTCGCCGCCGCTCGAGGTCCACAGCAGATCCATCACCCCCAGCAGCACGAGCGTCAGGCCCAGCGTGGCCGTCGCCTTGACGAGCGGCTCGCGCCTGGCCAGAGCCGAGCCGAAGATCATCCCGTAGGCCAGCGTGATGATCGCCGAGATCGCGACCGCCACCGCGTACGCAGGCCAGATGCTCCAGCCCGACTGCGTCAACTGCCAGGCGACCAGGGCGCCGAAGGCGCCGACCGCTCCGAACGCGAGGTAAAGCACTCCCGTTGCTCGGTACAGGACCACCATCCCCACGCCCGAGAGAGCGTAGACCCCACCGAGCGCCAACCCGGTGATGAGGAACGGCTGAAAGTCCTGCCAACTCGGGAACAACGCGCCCACGAGAAGCATGTCGACCTACCTTAGACGCCCTGGTCTGTGATTTCGACTGACTATCTTCCTTTACTTGTAATCGACCCCGGCGGCCGCCGCGACCTTGTGGTACTGGGCGATCTGCGGGTCCGCGCTCGAGATCGCGGTGCACCCCTGGGCGGTGATCATCTTGCCGTTCACCGGGGTGGTCGTGTAGTCGGTGTTGTTCGGAATATGCAATGACAGCTTGCCGTAAACCCAGGGCTGACAGAGCATCTCCGACGTGTATTTGTTGATGCCGACGATCGCCTTGTTGACCGTCGCCATCGTGTACGGCGGCTTGGTCTTCTGGAGCGCCTCGACGAGGAACCTTGCCAGCAGGAAGCCCATCTGGCTGAACGAGCCGATGCCGCCGGCGACGCTCTTGCCGTACTTGGCGAGGATCCCCTTGTAGAGCTGGAACTCGGGACCGTTGTGGTCATCGGGTGAGGCCAGCTCGGCGTTGACGAACAGCTTGTGGTTCCACTTCGGTCCCAGCGCCTTGGCCAGGAAGTCCGTGTTGCACGGGGTCGAGCAACCCCAACCCTTGACTCGATCCTCGAGGCCGAGCTTCTGTGCGGCCTGCAGGATCACCAGCGCCTCGGGCGGAGTGAAGTTGAGCACGACCCATCCGTTCGAGCCCGCCAGGTCGACGAGCTTCAGCGCGACCGAGTTGGCGTCCGTGATCGGCACGTTCTCGGTCAGCTCCGTGATCGGCAGGTTCGAAGCCTTCGCGAGTGCCGCCGGGCCCGCGGCGATGTAGCCGGTTCCCGGCACGTTCGATTGCACGAACACGATCTTCGAAGGGTGCTGGGCGATGCCGTACTGAACCGCGCCGTCGGAGCTGTAGCGCGGCCCCATGTTGACCGCGGAGCTGTTCGCCGTCGACCAGCACTCGGGCGAGATGCCCGCGTCCATCTCGTAGATGCCCAGCGACTTCCAGTACGCGGCGTCGAGCGTGCACTCGAGCAGGTCAAAGACGCCGTCGATCGCAACCACATGGTCTGACTGGATCAGCTGGTGGGCTGCCGCCGTGATCTGCGCCGGGTTGGTCTGGTCGAGCTCGACGAACAGCTTGAGCGGGTGACCGTTGACGCCGCCATTGGCGTTCACGCAGCTGAAGTACGCGTTGATCATGTTCGGGCCGTCAGTGAAATCGGTGCCCGGCTGGTGGGTGTCGATCGTGCCGACGTTGATCGGCGTGCCGGTCGCCGCGACGCCTGGCTTGGGTCCGCACGACGAGATGCTGGTCGACACCGCGGCGCTCGAGCTGGCGGCTGCCGACGAACTCGCGGCCGTGGTGCTCGAACTGCTGCTGCTATTGCTGCTCCCGCATCCCGCCACGACCAGCGCGAGTGCCGCGACAAGGGTCAGCAGGACCCCCTTGAGCGGCACGATGTGTTTGGTGGTGCTCACCAACCCTCTCCTCTCCTCAGTGTGTGAAGCCGGCCCCGGACCGCCCGAGGTCGGCGGATACTAATTGCGCGTCCGGCTGCATGCAACCACCGGTTAACACGTCCTCAATCAAACGTTTGCACCGGGTTCGCAAGGTCCGTTTGCATGCAGCTTTTTTCCCGGAGTAGACTGCTGCGCGCTCAGGGCGGCGAGCCGCGGCAACCGGGCCTCGCGAGCGATGCCCCGGGGCGCATGGAGCCACTTGTCCAGGCCAGCAAACCGAACTCAGATCACGTCCGCGCAGCTGCAGCTGCGAGAGCTGATCTTCAGCGGCGAGTTCGTCCCGGGGGAGCGGATGTCCGAGCTGCCACTGGTGCAGCGCCTGGGTGTCTCGCGCACGCCGCTGAGGCTCGCGCTCGCCGAGCTCGAGCACGAGGGACTGCTGCGCGGCCTGCCGGGCGGCGGCTACGTCGTGCGGGAGTTCACGCAGGCTGACGTTCGCGACGCGGTCGAGCTGCGGGGTGTGCTGGAGGGCACGGCCGCGCGGTTCGCCGCCGAGCGCGGTGTGCCCCCCCGTGAGATCCGCGCGCTGCGGGCGATCAACGAGACAATCGAGAAGCTCGTTCACTTCGGGGACTACGAGTCGTTCGAGCGGTATCTGCATCTGAACGAGACGTTTCATGCGCGGCTGCTGAAAATGGCCCGCAGCTCCGTGCTCGAGCGCTCGCTCGACGGGATCGTGGCGCTGCCGTTCGCAGGCCCGAGCGCGTTCGTGCTGGCCGAGGCGCAGCTGCCGGCCTCGCGCGACATCTTGATCATCGCTCACCGCCACCACGTCGCGCTGGTCGAGGCGATCGAACGCCGCCAGAGCGCCCGCGCTGAGGCGATCGCCCGTGAGCACGCGCGGCTCGCGCTGACCAACCTCGAGATCGTGATGGCGCATCGCGATGCGCTCGACAGCGTGCCGGGCGGTTCCCTGATCGCGCTCGCGAAACCGGCCGCCGAGCCGGACTAGTCCTGAGCGCGGCCTCATTCAGGCTTGTCCCAGTCGAGCGCCGCCCGCGCCGCCGCGTAGACCTCCTCGGCGCCGGGACGATATGCGTCCTCGAGCGCCGGACTGAGCGGCACCGGCGTGAACGGAGCGCCGACGCGCTGGATCGGCGCGTGCAGGCAGTCGAACGCTTCGGCCTGCAGCTGCGCGGCTAGCTCGGCGCCGAACCCACCGGTGCGGACGGCCTCGTGCGCGACGACCGCGCGGCCCGTGCGCCGGACCGACTCGGCGAGCGGCTCGATGTCGAGTGGCAGCAGCGTGCGCGGGTCGAACACGTCGGCCTCGATCCCCTCGGCGGCCAGCCGCTCAGCCGCGGTCATCGCGTCACCGACTAGCCGCGAGAGCGCAATGATCGTCAGATCCCGACCTTCACGCAGCTGGTGGGCGCTACAAAGTGCGATCGGCTGCGGGTCGACAAGCTCCGGTTCGCGCCGGAAGTACAGTGCCTTGTTCTCGACGAACACGACCGGGCCCGGATCGACGATCGCGCTCGCCAGCAGGCCCGCCGCATCGGCCGCGCTGGACGGCATCACGACCTTCAGCCCGGGGATATGCGCCAGCCATGCCTCGAGGCTCTGCGAGTGCTGGGCTCCCGCTCGCGCGCCGGCGCCACCCTGGGTGCGCAGCACGATCGGGGCAGTCAGCTGGCCGCCGGACATGAAGTGCGCCTTGGCGGCCTGATTGACGAGCTGGTCCAGTGCCAGCGTGATGAAGTCGATGAACATGATCTCGACCACCGGCCGCAGCCCGGCCTGCGCGGCGCCGATCGCCACCCCGCAGACGGCCCCCTCGCTGATCGGCGTGTCGATCACCCGCGCGGTGCCGAACTCCTCGGCCAGGCCGGCGGTCGCCTCGTAGGGACCGCCCTCAGCGACGTCCTCGCCGAGCACGATCACGCGCCTGTCGGCCCGCATCGCCCCGGCCAGTGCTTGGTTGACCTCCCGTACGAAGGTGGTCGTCATTGCGCGTACACCAGTCGAGCCGCGAGCTCGGGCGTCGATGGTGGGCTCGCGCGCGCGAACTCGACCGCCCGCTCGACCTCGGCGCGGGCGTCGTCGTAGAGCGCCTGCGCGCGGGCCCCGTCGAGCCAGCCCCGCTCGGTCACGATCGCCTGCAGACGCGCGATTGGGTCGAGCTCGGCCCACTCCGCATCGGCCAGCTCGTCGCGGTAGGACTGCGCGTCGCCCTCGTAGTGGCCCCGCCGTCGGTGCGTGATGCACTCCAGCAACATTGGTCCACGACCGGCACGCGCGGCGTCGACATAGCCGCCGATCGCGCCCCACAGTGCCGGTACGTCGGCACCATCGACAGTCTGGCGCTCGAACCCGTACGGCGCGACGATGTCGCAGACGCTCTGGACCTTGGTGTGCGCCGAGCGCGGGGTGAACTCCGCGAAGCCGTTGTTCTCGCACACGAAGATCAGCGGCAGCTCCCATAGCGCGGCGAGGTTGACGGTCTCGTTGAAGTGGCCGGCCTGGACGGCGCCATCGCCGAAGATCGCGACCGTCAGCTGATCTGAGCCGCGCAGCCTGGCGGCCAGCGCGTCGCCCGCCGCCAGCGGCAGGTTGCCGGCCACGACGCCGGTCGCTCCCATTAGCCCGTGTTCGCGATCGACCAGGTGCATCGACCCCCCAAGTCCGTGGCAGAGCCCGGCTGAGCGGCCCATCAGCTCGGCCATCACCCGGTCCATCGGTGCGCCCTTGGCGAGCGCGTGGCCGTGGGCGCGGTGCCCGCTGTAGACGTGGTCGTCGGTCCGCAGCGCTCCGCAGACCGCGGCAGCGACGCCTTCTGATCCGATGCTGAGGTGGATCAGGCCATGAACCAGCAGGCTGTGATGCAGCCTTGCGACCCGCTCCTCGAAGCAGCGGATCCGCCACATCGTCGCCAGCAGCACGAGCGCCCGCTTACGGCGGAGAGGCACGGGCCGCGCCGACTTCGCTCAGGCCGCGACGGGCGCGGCCCCGAGCGCCTGGCGGGCCGCATCGGCGATCCGCGTCTCGTTGGGCAAGACGTACGCCTCCATCGGCTCGCTGTACGGGATCGTCGCGTCGCGCGCCGTCACGAGCTTGATTGGCGCCTTGAGCGAGGAGAAGCCGTGCTCGGCGATCTCGGCGGCGATGATCGAGGCGGCCGATGCATGCCGGGTGGCCTGGTCGGCGAGCACGACATGTCCGGTCTTCTCGACCGACGTCAGGATCGTCGGCATATCGAGCGGCTGCAGGCTCCGCGGGTCGATCACCTCGGCCTCGATCCCCTCGGCGGCCAGCGTCTCGGCCGCCGCCAGCGCCTTGCCGACCGTCCAGCCGGTGGCGACGATCGTTACGTCGGTGCCCGGGCGCCGGACCGCCGCCTCGCCGATTCCGACCAGGTACTCGCCCTCGGGCACATCGCCGTGCTCGAGCACCAGCAGGTAGTGCATCAGGTAGACGACCGGGTTGTCGTCGCGCACGGCGCTCGACATCAGCCCCTTCGCGTCGGCCGGCGTCGACGGCAGCACCACCTTGAGGCCGGGGATGCCGGCGAACATCGTGTAGATCGAACCGGTGTGCTGTCCGGCCCACCCGGCGGTGAACCCATATCCCGCCTTGAGCACCAGCGGGACCTTGACCTGGCCGCCGCTCATGTATCGGAAGCGGGGCGCCTCATTGACCACCTGGTCCATCGCCACCAGCATGAACTCGGCCATCAGCAGTTCGACGATCGGGCGGTAGCCGGCGAGCGCCAGGCCCGTCGCCATTCCGATCTCGGCGGTCTCGGAGATCGGCGACACGCGCACGCGGTCGCGCCCGAACGCCTTGACAAGCGGATCATCGTCGCTGGGCGCGACGTCCTGGCCGTAGAACACGACCGTCTCGTCGCGGGCTAGCTCGAGTCCGATCGCCTCGTTGACGGCCGCGATGTAGGGGATCTCTCGTGCCATCTTTGTGTTCTCCTAGGCGTAGACGTTGTTGAGCGCCGCTTCGGGTGCGGGGAACGGGCTGTCGAGCCCGAACTGGACCGCCTCGTCCATCTCCTGCTGGGCGGCCGCTGCGATCTCGTCGGCGCGCTCGGCGGTCAGCGTGCCCTGCTCGACAAGGCGGCCGCGGAAGCGTGGGACGGGGTCGCCGCGCAACGCCGCCTCGTACTCCTCCCGGTTGCCGAACACCGTGATCGCCTCGTGCTCGGGGTAATGGAGCGGCACCCCGGGCGGCGCGATCAGGTTGCCGTGCGCCGACAGGCGATAGACCTTGGACTCAACCAGCGTCGGCCCGTCACCGGCGCGGGCGCGATCGACGGCCACGCCGACCGTCTCGTAGACGGCGATCGGATCGCCGCCGTCGATGGTCACGCCCGGCATGCTGTATGCCTTGGCCTTGACCGACAGCGGCTCGCCGGCAGCCGCGTTGGCGTCCTCCTGCTCTGAGCGCGTGGCCACGTTGTAGCTGTTGTTCTCCATCACGTAGACGACGGGCAGCTTCCACAGCGAGGCGAGATTGAGCGACTCGTGGAATGCTCCCTGCTTGGAGGCGCCGTCGCCGAAGAAGCACAGGACCACCTGGGCCTGCTTGCGAAGCTGGGCGGCGAACGCGACCCCGGTGGCCTGCGGGATGCCCTGACCGACGATGCCGCTCGTGCCGAGGAACCCGCGGCCCGGATCGGCGAGATGCATCGAGCCGCCGTAGCCACCGCAGAGCCCATCCTTGCGGCCGTAGATCTCAGCCATGATCGCCTTCGTGCTGGTCCCGAGCGCGATCGGGTAGCCGTGGCAGCGGTAGGTGGTCAGCAGCTGATCGCCGTCCTGGAGCGTCGCGAGCGAGCCGACGATCGACGCCTCGGCGCCGTCGGCGAGGTGCGTGTGACCGCGGATCACGCCCGGATGCTCCTCGAACGTGCGCTTGACGCGCTCCTCGAACTCACGAATCCGCATCATCTGGGTGTAGATCCAGATCAGCCGGTTGTCATCAAGCTGGTTCATCGGCGCTCCTCTCACGCCACGCCGGCGCCGAACTGCGCGGCGGTGGTCTCATACGCTCGCTCGAACTCCTCGTCGATCGGCAGCTTGCGCAGGTCCGCCGACAGCACCTCGACACCCCACGGTCCCTCGTAACCGATCTCGCGCAGGACCTCGACGTACGTGGGAATCGGGAACTCGCCCTCGCCGGGCAGCTTGCGGTGGTTGATCGTCTCGTCGATCGGGTCGTCCATGTCCTCGAACTGGCCGTCGGACAGCTCGACCCACGCCAGGTACTGCGGAGGGATTCGGCGCAGCTCGTCCGGGGCGATCTCGAGCTTTGACATGTGCCAGGTATCGATCGCGAGGCCGCCGTTGGTGGGCGCGGCATCGGTGACGAGCTCGAGTGCGGTGTCAAGCGTGTTGACGTTGACGTCGAACGGCATGAACTCGTAGGCGATCGTCGCGTCGGTGTTGCTGGCCGCGTCCTCGCACAGGGCCGCGAACTCCTCGATCAGCCGGCCGAGCTCGCACTGGGTGCCCGGGATGTTGCCGACCTTGATGTGGTGTGCGTCGAACGCGGCGGCGGTCTCGAACAGCTGGCGGCGCAGGCGGTCTGACTCCTGGCGCGCGGGCTGGCCGGGCTTGACGAAGAAATCGGCCAGGAACTCGACCTCGAGGTGCTCGAGCCCCGCCTCGTCGAAGATGTCGTTCATCTGTTTGAGCGATCTGCTCTCGAGCTGGTGCGTCACGTCGGCGTGCCACAGCCCGAGCCCACGGAAGCCCACGCGGGCGGCATGGGTGCAGCGCTCGCGCCAGTCAAACGTGCTCCACTCGCGGCCGTAATGGACGTCGACGGGGCCCGCCGAGGTCCAGTAGAGGTCGACAAGCTCGATCTCGCTCATG
>JBKQJQ010000574.1:0-3712 GCA_052147875.1 Solirubrobacteraceae bacterium
CAGCACGGCGTACAAGCGCGCAGCCCGCATCGACCGGGACGCCGAGCCACTTGTGAGGGTCAAGCGCCAGCGAGTCCGCTCGCTCCATGCCCCGGTAGCGTGCAGCGATCGCGGGATCGAGCACGCCGAAGGCGCCGTACGACCCGTCGACGTGGAACCACAGATCCTCGGCGGCCGCAACATCCGCCAGGGCGTCGAGCGGGTCGATCGCGCCCGTGTTGACGGTGCCCGCGGTGCCGACGAGCACGGCCGGGATCCCGCCCGCCACGCGGTCGGCCGCGATCGCGGCGCGCAGCCCGTCGCGATCGAGGCGCCCGTCGATCAGCGGGACTGGCCGGACCGACTCACTGCCGAGCCCCAGCAGCTCGATCGCGCGCCGCACACAGCTGTGCGCCTCAGACGGCACATAGCAGAGCAGCCGGGGCCCGGCCGTGAGCCCATCCCGGCGCACATCACGGCCGGCCGCGGCGGTGGCACGGCCACGCGCCCCCGCGAGGCAGACGATCGTCGCTGCCGATCCTCCACTCGTGAGCAGGCCGGCGCCCGGCGCATGCGGGTAGCCGACCAGCTCGGCCAGCCACCGTACGACCGTCCGCTCCAGGTGTACGTCGGCGTGATCACCGGCCACGACGCTCGGGTTCATCGCGGCAGCGGTCAGCGACGCCAGGACTCCCGCAAGCGATGGCGGCGGGTTGACCCAGCCGAAGAACGCCGGGTGGCCGTTGCCCATCGCATACGGCAGAACGTCTTGCGCCATCGCCCCGCCGAGCCGGCCGAGCTCGCCCGGTTGGTCAGGAAGCGGCAGCGAGAGCAGCTTCGCGCGCAGGTCGTCCGGCACCGGCTGCCAGACCGGCAGTCCGGGCAGCGCTGCCAGGTGGTCGGCCACCGCGTCGACGAGCGCGTGACCGACCCGCCGGAATTCCTCCAGGTCGCCGGTACCGAGCTCGGAGGTGTCCCGTGCGCCCACGTGCGCAGCATAGGGTTCGCCGGCGCCGTCGCCGCCCCTCACCATCGGCTTGCACCGTGTCGGCCCGTGAGCTCGAGGCCAACGGTCGCCACCGCGCAAGTCATCCCGCACCCGATCCCAGGTCGCAGCCACGAAGCGAGGTTTCTTAGCGCCCCTTCTTGTAGGCTTTGAATCTATTCGTGCACTTGGCCGTGGAGCCTCGAGTAGCGAAAGGAGGTGATCGGTTTGCGAAAGTCACGTGGTCGGCTGATGGAGCCAATGGTGCGTGAGAATGGGTCGCTTCGCCCGGCGAGTTGGGAGGAGGCGCTCGACACCGCGGCGGCAGGGCTCGCTCGCGCCCGCGATCAGGATGCAACACGCTCGTTTGGCATGTTCAGCTGCTCGAAGGCATCGAACGAAGTCAATTTCCTGGCTCAGAAGTTCGTGCGTTCCGTGATGGGGTCGAGCAACATCGACTCCTGCAACCGCACTTGACACGCCCCTAGCGTCGTCGGTCTGGCGACGGTGTTCGGTGCGGGCGGCGGGACGTCGTCCTATACGGAAATCGAGGAAACGGATCTGCTGATCCTGTGGGGGTCGAACGCGCGTGAGACCCACCCGATCATGTTCCACCACATGCTCAAGGGCGTGCACCATGGCGCTTCGCTGTACGTGATCGATCCCCGCCGCTCGAGTTCGGCGCAGTGGGCTGACACGTGGCTTGGACTGGACGTCGGGACCGACATCGCGCTCGCCAACACGGTCGGCCGCGAGATCATCCATGCTGGGCTGGTCAACGAGACGTTCGTGAAGCGGGCGACGACCGGGTTTGACGAGTATCGGGCCGCGGTCGAGCCGTGGACGCTCGAGGAAGGCGAGCGCGTGACGGGCGTTCCGGCGCAGACGATCCGCGAGCTGGCTCATGCGTATGCCCGCGCCGACCGCGCGATCCTGTGCTGGACGCTGGGCATCACCGAGCACGTGACGGCCGTCGACAACGTGCTGTCGCTCATCAACCTGGCGCTGCTCACCGGCCACGTCGGGCGCTACGGCTCGGGCCTGAACCCGTTGCGCGGGCAGAACAACGTCCAGGGCGGCGGTGACATGGGCGCGATCCCGAACAAGCTCCCAGGCTTCCAGGACGTGCGAGACGACCACGAGGCGCGCCGGCGGTTCGAGACAGCCTGGGGCGTCGAGCTGCCCCCGGACTACGGCTGGCACCTGTCGCAGATGTTCGAGGCGATGGAGCGAGGCGAGTTGCGCACGCTGTACGTGATGGGCGAGAACCCGGCGCAGTCCGAGGCCGACTCCAAGAAGGCGATCGAGCTGCTCGAGGGGCTCGACTTCCTGATCGCCCAGGACATCCTGATGACCCGGACGTGCGAGCTGGCCGACGTGGTGCTGCCTGCGTCAGCGTCGTGGTGCGAGGCCGATGGAGGAACCGTCACCAACAGCGAACGGCGTGTGCAAAGGATGCGCAAGGCGCTTGATCCGCCCGGGCAGGCGCGCGATGACCACTGGATCATCTCCGAACTTGCGCGGCGCCTTGGACACGATTGGGGACAGCCGACGCTCGAACAGGCGTGGGACGAGCTGCGCTCGCTGAGCCCGATGCATCGCGGGATGAGCTACGAGCGCCTAGAGCAGCGCGGTGGCATCCAGTGGCCCTGCCCGAGCGAGGATCATCCCGGCTCGCAGTTCTTGCACGGAAGGCTGTGGGACGACCCGGTCGGGGGTCGGCCGGCGCCCTTCTCTGTCACCGAGTGGGCGCCTCCGATCGATCCGCTCGACGACGATTTCCCGATCAGGCTGACGACCGGGCGGCGATTGGACTCCTACAACACCGGCGTGCAGTCGAACCTCTACAGCTCGCCGATGCGCCGTGGGGAGACGCTCGACCTGTCCCCGTTTGACGCCGAGGAGCTCGGCGTCGAGCCCGGGGAGATCGTCCGTGTCACCTCACGTCGCGGGTCGATCGAGGCGCCGGTGCGGCTCGATCCCGGGCTGCGTCCGGGGCTGGCGTTCATGACGTTTCACTTCCCGGACGAAGTCGATGTGAATGCGTTGACGATCGACACGTTTGATCCGAAGTCGGGAACAGCTGAGTTCAAGGCGACGGCCGTGCGCGTTGAGCGGCGAAACGGCAACGGGCGCCAGACGGCGCTGGCCAGCGGCGAGGCCGGCCTGTAGATGGACATCCGCCTGCTGGACGCAGAGCCGACGGCCTCGGAGCGAGCCGCGGTCGACGCGTTCCTCGGCCCGCCGGTATCGAGCTGGGCGGGAGTGGATCAGGTCGAGAACGGTCACTCCGCGCACGGTGGGCACGCCGCCCGTGCGGCGCGCCACCAGCTGCTGCCGGCGTTGCACGCGCTGCACGAGCGAACGGGATGGGTCAGCCCCGGCGCGCTCAACTACATCGCCCAGCGGCTGACGATCCCGCCTGCAGACGTCTACGGGGTCGCGACGTTCTACGCGCTGTTCTCCGTGACGCCGCGGGCGCCGCGCGTGTTGCACGTCTGCGATGACCTCGTTTGTCGCTGTTCCGGCTCACGGGCGCTGATCGATGCACTCGAGGAGCATGTCGGCCCGCAGGGCGCCGATAACTACGGGACGACGTGGCTGCCGAGCCCGTGCCTGGGACAGTGCGATCGTGCCCCGGCCGCGCTGCTGGTCGAATCTGGCGAGGAGCCGCTCGAGCGCGAGATGCCGGCCGTGAGCGTCGACCAGGTCCTGGCGGCCGTCGGCGGCCAGACGCCGGCATCCCCG
>JBKQJQ010000575.1:0-6510 GCA_052147875.1 Solirubrobacteraceae bacterium
CTCGATGAAGTTCCGCGGCATCCACGAAGAGTCATAGACCCCGCGGACAGAACACTTTGCGCGACAGCCTCAGCCCAAAGCGACAGCGAACGAGAGCCCGGCTTCGATTCCTTCGCGCCTTCTAACTCGACTCGTCGTTGCGTGTTGCGCGGTGCATCGTTGGGACAGAGACTCTCGTCCTCAAGCGGGTTCGCGCCGCCGTGACCGTCTCGTGGTCGGCACGCGCGGGGTGGCAGGCGCTTGATGGCCGCCGCCGAGCGACAGCGAAGCGACCCCGATTGCGAGCACAACCACTAGGCCTAGAACGCCGAACGCGATAGGGAGTCGGGTTTCGAGCGAATGGGCGTTGAGCACGGCCCCCAGGATCGATACGGACATCAGCGCACCGACCTGCCGCGTGGTGTTCTGCACGCCTGAGGCGAGACCCGATTGTTCTTCGGAGACGCTTCCGAGCAACATTGAGGTCAGAGCCGAGAAGGACACGGTGCTGGCCAGGCCGATCAGCAGCAGACCAAGCGCAATCAGCACGTACGAGGTTTGAGCATCGGTTGGAGCGAGGACCGCGACGCCCGCCGCCGATCAAACGAAGCCAGCGACCAGTAGCAAGGGATGGCCGAACCTGCGAGACAGGCGACGATAGATCAGAAACGGCCCGGCCAGCGTGCCGACCGTCAAGGGGAGCAGCGCGATGCCGGTCGATCCGGGAGTCCAGCCGCGTAACTCCTGGAAGTACAGCGACATCATGAACAGCGTTCCGTAGAACAAGAAACCCATGAACGACGCACAGACCACTGCCACCGTGCGCGCGCGGCGGGCGAAGAATTCCGGCGGCAACATCGGCTCGCTGAAATGTCGCTCCCACACCCAGAATGCTGCCCCGGCCAGCAAGCCCGCGGTGAGCATGCTGATTGTGGTCGTCGATCCCCAGCCTGACTGCCCGCCGCGGATGACCGCCGCGGTCACCAACCCCAGAGCAATGACCGAGGCTCCCTGACCGAACCAATCCACCCGACGATGACGACGCGGCGTCTCGGTAATGCTGATCCATCCAAACAGCACGCTGACGATCCCGACGGGCAGGTTGATCAGAAACACGCTGCGCCAGCCAAACGCGTCAATCAGCAGCCCGCCGACGAGCGGGCCGAGGGCGACGGCACCGGCTCCGATCCCAACCCATACAACCGCTGCCCGTGCTCGGTCGGCACGGTCTCGGAATAGATACGGGATGAGTGCCAGCGTGGCGGGGAGAAGTGCCGCGGCGCCGAGCCCCTGTACGACGCGTGCCGCGATTAGGGCGGGGATGGACGGCGTCGCTGCGCAACCCACCGAGGCTGCGGTGAATACCATGGCGCCGAGTAGGAACATTCGCCTCAGCCCGATACGGTCACCCAGCGAGCCAGCGGTGAGCAACAGGCCGGCCAGAGTCAGCGTATAGGCGTTCAATACCCACTGGGCACCAGCCAGCGAGCAATGGAGGTCGGCGCGGATCGCCGGCACGGCCACGTTAAGCACGCTGCCGTCCAGGATGATCGCGAAATAGCCAAGACAGATTGCCGCGAAACCGATCGACGGTCGCCACAACGTTGCTGTATCGCCCGCCGCGATCTCCTCCCCGAGCCACTTCACCGAAACGCGCTCCCCCAATCCGGTCACTCGTGAGGCCATCTGTTCAGCGGCAGAACCCCAGCGTCAATCACCGATCCTAACGGTTCGACACCTCGAGCACGCGAAGCCGGGATGAGTCCACCGGCCAGCGGGATCCAGCACACAAGCTGGAGCGCGCTGGTTTGATCGTGTCAAGGCCGGTCGAAAAGAGGACCACTCACGCCGGTTGAAAAGTGGACCACCCCGGCCGGTTGAGAATTGACCCCCTCAGGGGTGGGCTGAGGGGAGAGCGACCGTCGTCGCGAGGCCGAGCCCGTAGGGCGAGGGCGTGGCGGCGATGGTCGCTTTAAGCCCGTCTGACGGGTCCCGGCGGTTGGGTCGGCGCTTTGTGCGGCGTTCTGCGGCCCTCGGCGAGGGCGGCGAGGGGGATCGGTCAGCCGATTTCGGGGAGTCTCGCGGCTGGGCGGGCGTCGAGGTCCTTGCCGCGGAGGCGGTAGCTGTCGCCTTTGAGCGACAGGATCTCTGAGTGGTGGATCAGCCGGTCGATCATCGCGGTCGCGGCCATGTCGTCGCCGAAGATCTCGCCCCCCGCCGAGAACGGCTTGTTGCTGGTGACGATCATCGAGGCGCGTTCGTAGCGGTTAGAGACCAGCGAGAACATCAGGCTGGCGGCCTCGGGGTCGAACGGGATATAGCCGACCTCGTTCGGCTATGCGGATATCCGCATAGCCCAACCTGTGCCGATACCGCGACTATGCCGAGAAGGTCCTCCCGTCCGAGGTGAACGTCCAGGATCGGCGGGGGTTCTGCGCCGTCGAGCCGGCTGGCTTGTCGGCATAGTTCCCTGGGCCGACTGAGCCATTTCTGACCGTCGGGGCGTTGGCTCCGACAAGGAGGCGATGTCGGTGTCGAAGTCTCGTTTGAGGCCTGGACGGCTGGGTTTGTTCGTGCCCGGGTATCGCGGGTGGCTGCTGGAGCGTGGTTATGCGCCGGGGACGGTCAAGCACGAGCTGGGATTCCTCGGTGCGTTGGGTCGGTGGATGATCGATCAGGGGCTGGAGGTCGAGCAGCTCGACGGTGGAGTGGTGGATGCGTACGCGGACGTGCTTCGTGCTGGGGGGTGGCGGTCGTCGATCGCGCGGCGGCCGCGCTCGTTGCTGATCTATCTGCGGGAGCTGGGGGTGATCACGCCCGAGCGTGAGGAGCGGGTGTCGGCGTTGGAGGAGATGATCGGCAGCTATCGCGAGTGGCTGCTGGTCGAGCGCGGGCTCGCGGCGATCACTGTCGTTCGGTATGAGGCGCTCGCCCGACGGTTTCTCGGCGAGCGGGTTGGTCTGGCGGGCGAGCTCGGTGTCGAGAACCTCCGTGGGGAGCATGTGACGGCGTTCCTGCTTGGGGAGTGCGAGCGGCTGTCGGTTGGCTCGGCGCAGGGGAAGGTCGGGGAGCTGCGCTCGCTGCTGCGCTACCTGTTCCTGCGCGGGTTCACGCCGCTGGCGTTGGCGGAGTCGGTGCCGCCGGTGGCTGGCTGGAGGGACACCGGGATCCCACAACTGATGCCGCGCGAGGATGTTGAGCGGTTGATCGCGGGCTGCGACCGATCGACGTTGGACGGGACGCGCGACGTGGCGATGTTGCTTTTGCTCGCGCGGCTAGGGCTGCGGTCTGTGGAGGTCTCGCGGCTGGAGCTCGCGGATCTTGACTGGCGAGCTGGGGAGCTGGTCGTGCGCGGCAAGGGCGGCCGGGAGGACAGGCTCCCGCTTGCCAAGGACGTCGGCGCAGCGCTGGCCGCGTATCTGACGTGTCGCGGCCGGCGGGATTCCCGCCGGGTGTTTTTGACCTTGCGCGCGCCGACACGTCCGATCCGGCCGGATCTTGTTGGTGATGTCGTGCAGCGAGCTTGCGAGCGAGCTGGTGTCGCGCATGTCGGAGCGCACCGGCTCAGGCATGCGCTCGCGAGCGAGATGCTTGCCAATGGCGCGTCGCTTGTGGACATCAGCCAGGTGCTGCGTCACAGCGATCTGGCGACGACAGCGATCTACGCGAAGGTCGATCTCAGACGGCTTCGTCAGGTCGCGCAGCCGTGGCCGGGAGCCCCGCGATGAGCGCGCTCGAGCAGCATGTGAACGACTATCTGCGGCTGCGGCGCACGCTCGGCCACGACCTCGCCGAGGCCGGGCGGCTGTTGCGTCGGTTCGTCGCGCATCTCGACGCCGCTGGGATCGAGCACGTCACGACCGCCGTGGCGCTGCAGTGGTCGCTGGAGCCAAGGGTGGCCGCGGCGAGCAGAGTCCCTGCGACCCGGTACACAGCGGTGCGGGGGTTCGCTCGCTACATGTCCGGGATCGACCCGCGGACCGAGATTCCGCCCGCCGGGCTGCTCCCGCGCCACAGGTCCTGGCGTCCGCCGTTTATCTACACCGACGAGGACGTGCTGGCGTTGCTCGAACAGGCCCGCCGGTCGATCCCGCAGCCGCTGCGAGCAGCGACGATGGAGACGCTGATCGGGCTGCTCGCCGCGAGCGGTCTGCGGGTCGGGGAGGCGCTGCGTCTGGACCGAGTCGATATCAACTGGTCCGAGGGGGTGCTGCATGTCCGCCGCTCGAAGTTCAGAAAGTCACGGCTGGTGCCGCTCGCGCCGAGCACCGTCGAGGCGTTGGAGCGCTACGCCTTCCAACGAGATCGACTGCGCCCGAACCCGGGCAGCGAGAGCTTCTTCATCTCGCTGCGCGGAACCCGCGTGATCTACCAGTGCGTCTGGAAAACGTTCCGGATGGTGTGCGACACCGCCGGGGTCGGCGCCGGCGGCCACGTGCGTCCCCGCATTCACGATCTCAGACACCGTTTTGCTGTCAGCACGCTGCTCGGCTGGTACCGCGACGGCGTCGACGTCCAGCCCCGCCTGGCGTGGCTGTCGACTTACCTCGGGCATCGGGATCCGCGCTCGAGCTACTGGTATCTGTCCGCCGCGCCTGAGCTCCTCGCGCACGCCGCCCGCCTGCTCGACGACGCGCAGGAGATGACGCGATGACCCCGGTCGCGCCGACCTTGCAGGCATGGTTCACCGACCGTCTGACGCGGCAGCTGCAGGCCAGCCCACGCACGATCGCCTCCTACCGCGACACGCTGCGGCTACTACTCCACTACACGCAGCAGGAGACCGGCAAGGCCCCGTTCAGGCTCGACTGGGATGACCTCGACGAACCTCTGATCTCCCGATTCCTCGATCACCTCGAGACTGACCGCCACAACGCCGCCAAGACCCGCAACCTGCGATTGACAGCGATCCGCTCGCTGTTCAAATACGCGGCGCTCAGACACCCAGAACACGCCAGCACGATCGCGCAGGTGCTCGCGATCCCACCCAAGCGCCACCGGCAGCGGACCATCACATTCCTCACCGCCCCCGAGGCGGCCTCGCTGATCGCCGCGCCCGACCGGGCGCGATGGGAAGGCCGCCGCGACCAAACGCTGCTCACCCTCGCGATCCACGCCGGGCTCAGAGTCTCCGAGCTGACCGCCCTGGACTGCGGCGACATCACGCTCGGCACCGGCGCGCACGTCCTCTGCCGCCAAGGCAAAGGCCGGAAACAAAGAGCGGTCCCGCTCACCATCCCAGCCCAGGCCGTCCTCAGGAGCTGGCTGGCCGAGCGCGCCGGCCGACCCGCCGATCCGCTGTTCCCGACCCGCACCGGCAGACGGCTCAGCCGCGACGCGATCGAGCAACGCGTCAGCACCCACGCCGCGACTGCGACAACGAGCTGCCCATCGCTGCAGGGCAAGCAGCTACACCCGCACGTCCTCCGCCACAGCTGCGCGATGTCGCTCCTGCAAGCCGGCGTCGATACGACCGTCATCGCCCTCTGGTTAGGCCACGCGGACGTCCGCTCCACCCAGCCCTACCTCCACGCCGACCTCACGATCAAGGAGAAGGCCCTCGCACTCGTCACCCCCGCCGACGTCAAGCCCGGCCGCTACAAGCCGCCAGACAAGATGCTCGCGTTCCTCGAGGGCCTGTGACTATGCCGACAAGCCAGCCGGCTCGACGGCGCAGAACCCCCGCCGATCCTGGACGTTCACCTCGGACGGGAGGACCTTCTCGGCATAGTCGCGGTATCGGCACAGGTCGATCACGAGCAGCGGGATGAACGACAGGCGGCGCAGCTCGGTCTCGAGGTTGCCTTGGCGTTTGGCTTCGGAGAGGCGGGCGACCCATTCGGTCGCGGTGGCGAACTGGACGCGTTGGCCGGCGAGGCAGGCGCGGATCGAGACAGCGATCGCCAAATGTGTTTTGCCGGTCCCGGGCGAGTAGCGGTCGCACTACTCATGTTGTGGATCCGTTGCCGGCTCGGGTGCGGCTGATCGCGGCGCCGGGGGCGCTGAGGGATGTCGAGCTCGAGGTGTTCGGGTGGCGGACTGAGCACGGCGAGACGATGGTCCGTTGTCGGCTGGTGGACGGGAGCGTGGGCACGATCCCGGCGCGTTGGACGGACCTGCCGAGGGTGAGTGTGGAGGCTGACCCGCTTGGGGTGGAGATCTCGCCGGCGGGGTGGCGCCGGCTGGCGGAGTTAGCAGCGGCGCTCCGGGGCCGGCGTCCGGACGGACGCGGAAGCTCCGGTGAAAACGGAGGTCGCGATGTCGGGACAGCTCGCGCTCGGGTTGAGCGAGGCGCTGGTCGCGGCGGCGGTGTGGGAGCAGTTGCCGCCGGAGCGTCAGCGCGAGGTGACGATCCAGCTCGCGCGGTTGCTGGCGCGACTGATGGAGGCCGAGCGCGGTGAGTGAGCGCGGCAAGATCACCGACCAGCACCGGCGGCGGCGTGCGGTCGTGTATGTCCGTCAGTCGACGCTGCATCAGGTCGAGCGCAATGTTGAGTCCGCGGCGCGGCAATACGCGCTCAGAGAACGGGC
>JBKQJQ010000576.1:0-2863 GCA_052147875.1 Solirubrobacteraceae bacterium
GCACCGCGGTGACCTTGGTCTCGGTCATCACTTCGATCCGGGGGGAGCGCTCGATCCGGTCGATCAGGTAACGCGACATCGTCGAGCTGAGTGCCTTGCCTCGCACCACGATTTTCACGCTGCGCGCCTGGGTGGCGAGGTTTACCGCCGCCTGGCCGGCAGAGTTGCCTCCACCAACGACGATCACGTCCTCGCCCCTGTAGCGCTCAGCGTCGGTGGCCATTGCCGCGTGGTATACACCGGCGCCACGGAAGCGGTCGATGCCCTCGGCGTCGAGTTCTCGCCAGCGTGCTCCCGTCGCCATCACGATCGAGCGGGCGAGCACGTGCTGGCCGTCGTCAAGGTCGACGCGTAGGAGGCCCTCGGGTCCGTCGGCCATCTCGACGACGCGGTGAAAGCTCGATAGCACCGCATCGAAGCGACGCGCCTGAAGGGTCGCGTTCCGCGTCAGCTGCGTGCCCGAGATCCCGGTCGGAAAGCCGAGGTAATTCTCGATCCGCGTGCTCGTCCCGGCCTGACCTCCGGGCGCCCAGGCCTCCGCCACGAACGTCCTCAGCCCCTCCGAGCCGGCGTACACCGCGGCGGCGAGGCCAGCCGGGCCACCGCCGAGCACAACCAAGTCAAAGCGCTCACCCTCCACCTCGGCCCGCAGGCCCAACGACCGCGCGACCTGCGCCGCGGACGGGTTGCGCATCACCTCGCTCGCATGAACCAGGACCGGCGTCTCAGACCGCGGGATGCCAAGCCAGTTCAGAAGCGAAGCGCTCTCCTCATCGGTATCGACGTCAAAGAAGCGCACCGGCAGGAGATTGCGCTCCAACAAATCGCGGACCTCGAACGCCCGCCGTGAACCGCGCGCAGCGATAAGCCTCATAACGCCCTGCCCCCTAGCCTCGTGCCACGCCCGCCGTTCCAGCAACGTCGCGAATACCTGCTCGCCGAACTCAGGCCACTGGGCGACCATCTTGCGCAGCTTGGACTGGTCAAACTCGATGACGTCCGTCGCTTCGACCGCGACGCAAGCGCTGATCGTGGGCTCACCGGTGAACACGGCGATGTCGCCGATGAAGGTGCGACTGTCGGCCTGGGCGATGTACACATCCTTCCCCGGCTTACGATCGATGAACTCGACCAGCCCCCGCTCGATGACGAAAAACGGCGCGTCGCGAACACCGTGCTCGTAGAGGACCTCACCGGCCGCCACCGTCCGCCGGCGACCACGCTTGCCCAACCACGCCAACTTGGCGTCAGACAGTCGCGGGAACAACACCTCATCACCGAGATCAGGGAACTCCTCGCTGCGAATCACCTGCGTCGTCGCCACGGCACGAGCCTAGCGCCGAACCCACGCCAAACCAGCAACGGCACGCGAGCATCCGAAGAGCCGGCTCCGCATCGGATGCCGAACACCGAACCCGTCAATTCGGAGACGACGAGACCTGTCAGCTCCAACCGCCGAGCCGCTCCGCGTAGAGCAGCGACGCAGCTCGTGACCGAGAGCACACCCCGTTCGTTTGCAATCGCCGAGCGCTTGTGGGGCAGGGCAGTCGTCCGGTGCTGAGCTCGGAGAGAAACAACCGGACGCCTCCGACGTCGCCAAAGGCATTCGCACGCCAGCCGCCGGGGTAGGGGCGGAAGGACCCGTCCGACGCCCGTGACCGCGGGACGTGCCTGCGGGCGTGGGAGCGAATGCGTTCCGGCCACCGATGGGTGGTCGGGATGGGCCGTCAGTCTTCGAGGCGGAGGTTGTTGGCTGCGGTGGCAGCGCGTGCCCGTAGGTTCGCCGTGCTGTTCGGGTTGTACAGCGGGCCGGTGCCGTCGGTGAGCAAGATCCGCGCCTGCGCCACGCCGCGGGCGGCGACCGGGCCAGGGCTTGCGAGGGCGTCGGCGAGCCGGGTGAGGTCGTCGACTGCGGCAATGACCTGAGATAGGCGAGGCGAAATCTGGGCCCGGGAGGGCGGCACCCCGCGACAAGTGTCGCGAATCACGCGCCGCACACTGTTGGCGATGGCCCGTCGGCGGGACAGTGTCGTCAGCCGGCGCGCCCGTAGCGCCAGCGGCGCGGCTGTCTCGGGCGGGGTGCCCCGGGCCAGCTGCTGGTCGAGCTGGCGGCTGCGAAAGCGGGTGCTCAAGCGGTCGAGGACCCCCTCCTGCGGGGCGATTTTCGGTTGGCTTGCGGTCTCTATCGCCATCGGTGTGCTCCTGTCACGGTACTTTTCACTGCGTCCAGGATGAACTGCGACATCGACCCGCGCATCGGGAAGACGGAGCTGACTTTCCGCGCGGCGCCCTTACTTTTCGCGCAAAGCCGTCTTAGTCGCGAGAACGGCCCTCTTCCCTCAATCCTGGCCATCCGAGTGGCGCAGCGCGCACGATCGCTATCGCTCTCCGAACGGCCCGCGCCATGCGAATGCTTTGGCGACGGACCAGCCACGGCGGCGCACCATGGCCGCGCGACTGCTGTTGTCCGCGGCAGAAGGGCGTGGAGCAGGTGACCAGGCCGAAACGACGCTGCTTCCTTGTGTGGCGTGCCGTCGTTCGACGTAAGACCCTTGGCACTGACGGTAGGCTTCCGAAGCCGCATCGAGGATTGGGGTCATACATGCGAGCTGCGACACGTTGTGCGGTAGTAGCTGTCGTTCTCGGAGTCACGATTGTGGCTGCTTCGGCCTTTGCGGCTTCGCCGGTGAACGTCCTGCGATGCGGCTACGCCCGCAGCAAGTACTGGGGTCGGGTCGCGGTCTATCCGTGGCACATGTCGCGCCGCGCGGCCCCCGATACGCTCACAAAGTCAGAGTCCAGGCATGCCCCGAACATCAACTTCACGGCCGACGGCGCATACACGTTCGACGCGGGCGCCGTG
>JBKQJQ010000577.1:0-4043 GCA_052147875.1 Solirubrobacteraceae bacterium
CGCGAGCGCTCATCCTGGCGCTCGACGACGTTGACGATCAGCTTCAGGTACTGCTCGATGCCGGTCGCCTTGGCGTCCCCCTTTGCGAATGCCTCCTCCCAGTCCTTGACGTGGCCCTTGGTCGCGAGCTCGTTGAAGTGCGAGCGCGGGATCGAGAGGTGGACCTTCTCGTCGGCTGGGATGTCCTTGGTCACCTTCGGTCCCGGCAGCTCTACGCGGTACAGCTGTACGTCGCCGCGACCGCGCAGCTCGAGCCCGGCGACGAGCTTCAGCTGTTGCAGCGCCGGCACCTCGTCCAGAAAGCGCTTGACCGCAGTCTCGATCAGTGTCTTGGTGTCAGCCGGAGACGACAAGGCGGTCAAGTCTATTGGCGGACATGAACGTGATCGCTGCCGTCCTGCCCTTGATCGTGCCGGCGCCGCGGCGCGCCTTCAGGCGCCAGGCGCCGCCAGCCCCACCGGCGCCGCTGGGGCTGGCGACGTTGTCCTGCCCCCTGGTCCGCCGGTCCCGCCAGCACCCCCTGGTCTCCGGTCAGCGTCGCGCCGTTCAGCGCGCGCGTGCCGCCGTTGAAGATTCCGCCTTGGCGATCAAACCTTAAACGCGCAAGCGCCGAAGAAGTTGCCGTTTAGATCTTGTGGCGCTCGAGCAGCTTGCGCCCGATCACCATGCGCTGGATCTCGGACGTGCCCTCGCCGATCAAAAGCAGCGGCGCGTCGCGGTACAGGCGTTCGATCTCGTACTCCTTCGAGTAGCCGTAGCCGCCGTGGATCCGCAGCGACTCCTCGACGCAGAACCGGCCTGCCTCGGAGGCGAACAGCTTCGCCATTCCGGCCTCGAGATCCGAGCGCTCGCCGGCGTCCTTGAGGCGCGCCGCCCGGATCGTCATCAGCCGGGCGGCCTCGACCTGGGTGCCCATGTCGGCGAGCTTGAACTGGATCGCCTGGTGCTGGGCAATCTGCTTGCCGAACGTCTTTCGCTCCTGGCTGTACTTGAGCGCCAGCTCGAGCGCGCGCTGTGCGATCCCGACGCCGCGGGCGGCGACGTTGACGCGGCCGACCTCAAGCGCGTCCATCATCTGCGCAAAGCCCTTGTTGAGCCCTGCGACCTCGCCGCCGAGGATGCTGTCGGCAGGGGTGCGGTAGCCGTCGAAGACAAGCTCGGTCGACTCGACGCCCTTATAGCCCATCTTCTTGATCTGGGGCGGGACATTGAAGCCCTTGTAGGCGCCGGTGTTCTCGCTCGCTCCCGGCTCCTTGCAGGCGATGAAGCAGGTCAGGCCGCGGTGCTTGGGCTCGGCGTTGGGGTCGGTTCTGACGAGCACGAACACGAGGCCGGCTCGCAGACCGTTGGTCACCCACATCTTGGTGCCGTTGATCTCGTAGTGGGTGCCGTCCTCGGTCTTGCGCGCGGATGTCTTGATCGCCGCGACGTCTGAGCCGAGCTCGGGCTCGGACAGGCTGAAGGCCGCCCTGAGCTCGCCCGTGGCCATCTGCGGCAGGTACGTCTGCCGCTGCTCGTCGGTCCCGAACTTCATCAGCAGATAGGAGCCGATGAAGTGGGTGTTGACGATCCCGGAGATGCTGATCCACCCGCGCGAGAGCTCCTCGACGATCATCGCGTAGGTCGTCAGGTCGAGCCCCATCCCGCCGTACTCCTCGGGGATCGTGACCCCGAACAGGCCGAGCTCCCTCATCTGCGCGACGATCGGCTCGGGGAACTCGTCCTCGTGGTCGTAGTGCCCGGCGTTGGGGATGATCTGCTCGTCGGCGAACTGCCGCACCATCTCGCAGATCGCTTTTTGCTCGTCGGTCTTCTCTTGGGTCGCGAGGGCCATGGCGCCCGAGAATACGTCAAAACTTTGTGGCACCTCGGCACCAAGCAGGGGGGTGTTGGATCTCGTGGGGGCTATAGCCACTATGAGATCCAACACCCCTGATGATTTTGTCCGCGAGCTAGCCTCGCGCCAGCAGCGCAACGTCACTCATGCGCAACTTCGGGCGCTCGGACTGACGCAGGAGGCGATCCGCCACCGCCTTCGACAGCGCTTCTTGTACCGGGTCTACGCGTGCGTCTACTCGGTTGGCACCCCGCCGAGCACGCCCCATGAGCGCGCCGCTGCAGCCGTTCTCGCCTGCGGCGCCGAAGCCGCCCTGAGTCACGGCTCGGCGCTGACGCTGTGGGGACTCCGGAGCCGCTGGGAACAGCCGCTCCACATCACGTCGGCAACGCAGCGCCGCTTGCCCGGACTTGTCGTCCACCAGAGCAGAACCCTGACCCCCGCCGACATTCGCACCCACTTCGGGATCCGCGTCACAAGCCCCGCCCGAACGCTGCTCGACTGTGCGCCAACCCTAAGGAGCCTCGATCGTGTCGTGAACGACGCGCTCCGCTCCCCGTTCATGACCCGAGGGCAGCTCGCCGATGTCGTCGAGCGCCACCCAACCAACAGGGGAGCCAAGCTCCTGCTCCCCTTCCTTGCCACCAGTTCAGGACCCACACGCTCCGAGTTCGAGGACCGGTTTCGACCCTTCTGCCGGCAATACGACTTCCCAGAGCCGCTGATCAACGTCGACGTCTGTGGCTACGAGGTCGACGCCCTGTTCCCAGACGAGTGCGTGATCGTCGAGCTCGACGGCTGGGACTTCCACAACGACCGGGCGGCGTTCGAGCGCGACCGCAACCGCGATGCGGACCTGCTGGCGGCCGGCTTCGTGACCGTCCGGATAACGTGGGATCGGCTCCGTTTCCGGCCCGCCCAGGAGGCTGCGCGCCTACACCGGATACTCGCCATGCGGCGGACCTGACGCGACGTTACGCGGCAGATTTGACGCCGTGGCTCCACCGCGACGCCGGGCGTTCCTGCAGCTCCCCGTCGAGCTCGATATCGACGCGCTCGTTGAAGAAGCACAGCATGCCCCTGATCCGCCCCACCTCGGCCAGTGGCTCGTCGTAGTACCAGACCAGGTCCTTACCGTCCGGGACCACCGAGTAGTAGCCGGCCGTCCCCTTATACGGGCAGCGGGTAACGGTCTCCGACGGCTCCAGCGCCGCGACCACGTCCTCGCGCGGGATGTACCAGCGCGCCGGCAGGTTTGACTCAAACAGCCCGAGCGCCCGACTGGTCTCGGCCAAGAGCTCGCCGTCCAGCGACACGCGGATCTGCCGGTCGGTGGCGAGCACGTCGATCCGATGGTACGGGTCGCGCGGGTGCACGCCGATCTCCTCGCCCTCCTCCAGCCAGCGGCCCATGCGGTCGAAGTAGAACGCGATCGTATCCTTCAACAGCGATGGCGCATCCGGAAGCGGGTCCGGGTAGTACCACGCGCCCGCTTCCACGACCTCGCCGCCGGCGCGGATCGTGAAGTAAGAGGCGTCGCCCTTCTTCGGGCAGTGGGTGTGCCGGTCGCTGGGCTCGAGGAATTCGTCGCGGACGTCCTCGGGCGGGAAGTAGTAGATCGGCTGCAGGCCGGACTCGTGCAGCAGCATCGCGCGGCGGCTATCGGCGATCAGCTCGCCGCCGACCTCGACGCGGATCCGCTTCGGGGTCGGCTCGAGGTAAAGAGCAGTGCCGGGGGCGGGAGGCTCGAAGTTGAACTCGCCCGCCGGCGAGCGGCCAAGCGGCCCGTTGCCGTACATCAGTCCCATCTCCGTTCAGCGTACCAACGTCGATACGGCAGACTGCCGAGCGATGAACTTCGCCCGCGACGTGGTCGACGCAGCGCCGCCGCATCGGCGCGCGCTCGTCGAGCTCAAGCGCGACGGCGGCCGCCGCGAGTGGAGCTTCGGCGAGCTGGCGCGCGGCAGCGCGGCACTTGCTGCGGCGCTCACCGCCCGCGGAGTCAAACGCGGCGACGTGGTGATGACGCTGATCGGCAACCGCCCCGAGTGGGTACTGACGATGGTGGCCTGCTTCCGGATCGGGGCCGTCGCGCTGCCCTGCAACGAGCAGCTGCGCGCAAAGGACCTCGAGCTCCGACTGACGGCCGCAACCCCGAAGCTGGTCGTCTGCGACGAACGCAACGCCGGCGAGCTCGGCAATCCCG
>JBKQJQ010000578.1:0-6940 GCA_052147875.1 Solirubrobacteraceae bacterium
CTCAGCCGCCGTCCGCCACGAAGCCCAGAGGCTTCGCCACCGCGCCCACCACAAGCTGATGCGGGCCTTTCTCGAGCCCGAGATCTTCGAAGGCGCCGTCGCTCTCAGGCGCACTCCCGCGGTCGCCTCTCCACAGCTGCGGCTCGTGGGCGACGAGGGGGACTCAGGTTGATCAGGCGCTCCGACCTCGGGCCTCCAGTCGGGCGCGATTGGTCGCGGCAGGCCCCTGCCGATAGGCGCTAGACTTTGCAGAGACGTATTAGAGAAACTACCTCAGAGAATCCATGGCAGAGATATCGACCGCCCGCGAAGTCAAGATCGCCGGCCATCCTTTCGTCCTGAGGAGCAGCGACGTGGTCCGCGCGATGCGGCGAGTCGACCCCGAGCCGATCACCAGCCATTACGTGGTAGTCGGCACGCGGCGCTTTCCTCCCAAACAGATCATCAGCGAGCTCACCGGCGTTGATCGAGCCGATTTCACCACCCACCACGCGAGGCGAACCCTAATCCGCCTCGGGTTCTCAGCAGGCCGCCGACCCGCTCGAACAACGAGCATCGCTTCGGGGCCTTCCCGCCGCCAGCCAGCGGTGGACTCCCTACCTCTGGCTGATCGGTTGCGGCCCTTCGCTGGCCGCTGGGTCGCGATCAGAGATGACGACGTTCTGCATTCGACGGAGTCTCCACAGGAGCTCGTCGCGTGGCTCAACCGGCATGGGCAGAAGGCGGACAGCATGTTTCGAGTACCGGGAGACGAGCTTGCCGCGACCGGGCTCGCACCTCTGTGAGGCTTGGCGGATTCGGGCGGTTATCGCAACAGTAGTGGTCCGATCTCTTCGATCGGCTTCGCGAAGCCTAAGCGTTTGCGCGGTCGGTCGTTGAGCTCGGTGGCGACCCAGTCGAGGTCGATCGCGCTGTGGACAGTGAGGTCGGTGCCCTTGGGGAAGTATTGGCGCAGGAGTCCGTTGGTGTTCTCGTTGGTGGCGCGTTGCCACGGAGAGTGGGGGTCACAGAAGTACACGTCGATGTCGGCAGCGACACTCACTTGTTTCCAGTCGCGCATCTCGATGCCCTGATCCCATGTCAGTGACGCGCGCAGGATCTCGGGGATCGTTTTGATCTTCTCGGTGAGCGCGTCACGGACCTGTTCGGCTTTGTAGCCGTCGGGGAGGTGCACCAGCATCGTGTAGCCGGTGGTGCGCTCCACCAGCGTCCCGATCGCCGACAGGTTGTTCTTGCCCAGGATCAGGTCGCCCTCCCAGTGGCCGGGCACCGCGCGGTCATCAGCCTCGGCGGGACGCTCGCTGATGTTGATCATGTCCGGGATCTGGTTGCGACGCTGACCGGGTCGCCGGCGAGGGCGTCTGAGCGCCCGCCCGGTCCGCAGGCACTTCGTGAGATCGCGCCGCAACGCGCCGCGGGCCTGGACATATAAGGACTGGTAGATCGTTTCGGCAGACACCCGCATCTCCGGATCGTCAGGGAATTGGCGGCGCAAGCGGCCGACGATCTGCTCGGGGGAGTAGCGCCGTCTGAGATCTTCCTCTACCTGGCGGCGCAGCTTGAGGTTGGTGTGCAGCTTGGCGGGCTTGGGTCGGCTCGCGCGCTCATACGCCCGCGCGTGTGCCGTCGTCGCGCGATACGCGCCCGCTCGATCGCAGTTGCGCGCCAGCTCGCGACTGACCGTCGACGGGTGGCGTCCCAGCCGGCGCGCGATCGAGCGCATCGACTCACCGCCGGCGCGCGCGACGGCGATCTCCTCCCGTTCTGCGAACGTCAAACAGCGACCCTTGAGATCGCGGCCGCGCCGCGGGCGTATGCCTCCTTCGGCAGCGAGCCACCGCGTGCCCTTCTCGCGATAGGTGCCCGCTTCGGCCGCTGCCACAGTGACGAATTCGCCACGTGCCATCGCCGCCCAGAACACCTGCACAACCTCCGGGACCATCCGGTCAGAAAACCGCGCCATTCACGCCTCCGTTCACCCGCCTCCCAGGAAGGGACCTCGCGGGCCCCGGCTCCCGGCCGGACAGCGCGCCGATCGCCGCGGCACCTCGCCCTACGGGCTCGGCTTCGCGACGACCGGCGCGCTACTCAACCAGGAAGCTCAGACGACCTAGAAAGTCCCTCCAACTGGGCGGGTGTTGCGATCACCGCGCGGACCCAAGCTCCCGTTCCGGGACATACCGGATCCCCGCACACGTAGCGTCCGCCCGCGTCCCATTATTGACGTCGTCGTTGACGGCCTCGACATTGCGCCGCAGGCTTGCCTCCTCGACAGCGGCGCGACGGCAGTGCGCTTCGGTGGGCACGTCGCAGACATCTGCGGGATCGATCTGCAGGATGCACCGCGGGCGCGCCTCGCCGTCGGGGGCGCAGTCGTCACCGCGCTCATGGCGGAAGTCACTCTCGAGATCGACGACGGCTCCCAGCAGTACGCCTGGTCGGCGCCCGTCTGGTTCTGCGAGCCATGGACCCCTTCGTTTGGACTCCTAGGCCTGACCGGCTTCTTCGACCAGTTCACGGTGACGATCGCCGCCTACGAAGAGTGGTTCGAGCTGACGCCACGAAACTGACACCTCTGGATCGCACGACGCCGCCGGCGATACTCGGACGCTGTGCCGGCGCCAGGCTACGAACGTTTCAGAGCCCAGATCGTTCCGTAAGGATCGTGTTCTATCCTTACAAAGCTCCTGAAACTATGAAAGGTTCGCGTGTCGACCAAGACCATCCCGCAGCTTCTTCCGGCTGACCCACTCGGCCACACCGAGAAGCGCCTGTGGCCCGCTGACCCGGGCGCCTACGGGGGTCGGAAGGCACGACGGCCGGGCGCGTACGAACTCTTCATCCCGGATGACATCTCAGGGCGCGACTTTGCGCTCGACGGCGCTGCCGTCGCGGCCGTGAGCGAAGCGACCCGAGCGCTGCAACATCTGGAGGCTTCGCCGCCACGCATCGCCACGCTGGGAGCGCTTGCGCAGAACCTGTTGCGCTCGGAGAGCGTGGCGTCTTCTCGGATCGAGGGCGTTCACCTCTCGCACAAGCGACTCGCGCGCGCCGCCTATCAGGCCGCCAGGGGCCAGCGCGACCCACGCGCCGCCGAAGTCCTCGGAAACGTCGAAGCGATGAAGCACGCGATCGAGATCGGGACAGCTGGCAAACCGCTCACGACCTCGGACATCGAAGACACTCACCGGACATTGCTGCGGTTCACCGAAGACACAGACATCGCCGGCATCGTGCGGGAGTCACAGAACTGGATCGGTGGGAACGACCACAACCCGATCGGCGCCGCCTACGTGCCGCCACCGCCCGAGTACGTTCGGCCGCTGCTCGACGATCTTTGCGCGTTCGCCACCCGAACCGATCTTGCGCCAATCGTCCAGGCCGGGATCGCGCACGCCCAGTTCGAGAGCATCCACCCGTTCGCCGACGGCAACGGTCGCGTCGGCCGCGCGCTCATCTACACCGTCCTTCGCCGCCGCGGCGAGATCCCCAACTACGTCCCTCCGATCAGCCTCATCCTGGCAGCGGAGCCGATGGGGTACGTCGGCGGGCTCACCTGGTACCGAGAAGGCGGCGTCAGCGCATGGATCGCGCAGTTCGCCGACGCGACCGCACGGGCGGCGACAGAGGCCGAGCGACTCGCCGACGAGATCGAGCAGCTCCAATCAACCTGGCTCGACGACCTCGGCCAACCCCGAAGGGACGCCGCCGTCCGGCAGCTCATCAGTGCGTTGCCGCAGCAGCCCGTGATCGACGTCGCGGTCGCCCAGGCGCTCACAGGCAAGTCCCACGTCGCCGTTGGCAAGGCTCTGCAAGAGCTCGAGCATGCCGGAATCCTGCAGAGGCTCAACGAGCGCAAGTGGGGCCGCGTCTGGGAGTGCGACCAGCTGCTCAACTTGGTCGATGCGTTTGAGAACAGCGTCCGGGTGCCCCACCCGTAGCAACACCAGGCAGTGGCGCCTAATCGCGTCGGCGCTGCGAGCTACCGTGGGCCTGTGGCCGCCGCCGCTGACAGAACAACCCATTCCCTCGCCGACCACCATCCGATCGGTATCTCCACGGGCGTCTTCACAGCCTCGCGCGGCGACTGGCCCACGCTCGTCGGCGCGGCCTGCGAGGTGTCGAGCTTCGCCGTCGAACTGTCGGCGCTGTCGGGCGACGAGCTCCCTGGACTGGTCAGGTATCTGCTGCGTAAGCCACGCCTGCCGTTCCGCTACGTCAGCGTCCACGCGCCCGTCAAGCATCAAGGCTTGGAGGAGTCAGCACTCGTTCAACAGCTGGCCGAGCTTCCGGTCTGGGTCAGATCGATCGTCGCTCACCCGGATGGGATATCCGCGGCTGGCGCGTTCAGACCCCTTGGAACGCGTCTTGTGCTCGAGAACATGGACGACAGGAAGAACACCGGCCGCACCGCCGACGAGATCGAGGCCTTCTTCAAGAAGTTGCCTGATGCCGGCTTCTGCCTCGACGTTGCGCACGCTTGGTCGATCGACCCGACGATGGCGGTGGCCCACGAGCTGCTCGACCGCTTCCGCTCTCGGCTCCGTCACGTGCACCTCAGCTCGCTGAGCGACGGACACCATGTCCCCGTTGCTTCAGACGATGAATCGCTGTTTGCGGAGGCACTTGATCGCTGCCGTGACGTTCCGTGGATCCTCGAGGCGCCTCCGCCTACGCGATGGACGGCGCAGCTGTGGGCGACGGCGTTGGTGCCGGCTGGTGCGACGTCCGCCAGCCACGAAGCGCGACTAGCGTAGGCGCGGTGCGCGTTTTGTCCTGCCCTGTCTAAGCGGCGTCGCCCAGGTCGTCGATGTCGGTCAACGTGGCGGTGTACCGGTAGCCGTCGCCGAGCCCGTCGGCGTGCCCCAACGAGACGCTGTAGTGAAATCCGTCGCGACCGACGCTGCGCTCGAGCGTGGCAAGTACTCGCTGCGGGTCTTCGTAGGGGCCGTTCACGTAAAGCGGCTTGCCGTTCAAGCCGAACGTGATCGCGCTCGGGCCATCCCATGATCCCAGCGCCCGCCGCGCGCGCCGGAAGTCCGGGGGCGGCTCGAAGCCAAGGCTCCGCGCGTAGTCGACGGCGCCGAGCACGAGGTGCTGAGCGAGCTCGAGCGGGACCGGGATGCCCTCCGACCCCCACTGTCCGAAGTACTGGCGCTTGAACGCCTCGATCTCGCGCGGGCGCATCCGCTGCGGCCCGATTGCGTTCTTGACCCCTAGGCACCATGTGTCGACCAGGTAGCCGCAGATGGACTGCGTGCTTCGTCTATCGGGCGCAGCGACGAGCACGCAGGCGACTCCGCTGTCGCTGGCCTGGGTCGGCGCGCCACCGTCGTCTGGCCAGCCGGTGTGGCCATCGATTCGCAGCCCGTGCCGCCACCCGGGACTGACCCACGCGCGGGCCTGGCTCGCTCCGAGGCGGTCGCTCGCGTTTCCTGGACCGGCCGCAGTCGCTTGGCTCTCCCGCTCGCACGCCACGAGGCGTACGAGCCGGGCAGCGTCGGCCTTGCTGACGCCCAACACGCCAGCGATCTCGCCGGGCGTGAAGCGCCGAGCTCGCAGCGCCCGAACCGTGCTGAGCAACTCCTCGTGTTCCATGAGCTGACTTCTACGGAATACTCCGGACGGAAGCCCGGCCCGACAGCGGAAGCCATCACCAGCAGCCGTGGGTGGTTCGCGCGGCCCGTGCGGGTCTGGGGTGTGATCGCGTACGTGTACACGTTCGTGCTACCCTTGTTGACATGGCTCGCAAACCGCACGAGGTACTGGCAACCCGCGAAGCGCGCGCGCAGCTGCCCGCCCTGCTCGAGCGCTTCCGCCAGGACGGCGCTGACGCCGAGCCGGTCGTGATCGGCGCGCGCCGGCGCCCCGAGGCGGTCGTGCTCTCCTACGAGCGCTACCTGAAGCTCGCCGGCGGCCGCCAACGTGTCGCGGCTGCCCTGGAGCAGCAGGCGCGCGAGGCCGGCGAGACGCTCGATGCCGAGGAAGCGATGGAGCTCGCGAACAGCGAGTTGCACGCGATGCGCCGTCAGCGGCGCGCGCCCAAGCGCCGATAGCGGCGCGTGCGGGCCGTTCTGGACCCTAACGTGCTCGTGTCGGCGGCGATCTCGCCATCCGGCCCGCCGAGGCAGATCCTTGCCGCCTGGGTCCAGGAGCGCTTCGAACTGATCGCCAGCCCCGCGTTGCTCGACGAGCTCGTCGATGTGTTGGCTCGGCCCGAAGTTCCGGCGCTTCATCACCACCGCCGTCGCCGCCGAGTTCATCGACGGTCTCGCCACTGACGCAGTCGTCGTCGCGGACCCGCCCGAGCCACCCGAGGTCTCGCCGGACCCTGACGACGACTACCTGATCGCGTTGGCTCGAGTCGCTCACGCCGACTACCTCGTCTCCGGCGACCGGCACCTCCTCGACCTCACTGGCCTGGACCTGCCGGTGCTCACACCGCGCCAATTCCTCGAGCTGCTCGAGACGGGGTCGTGATGCGCGTCGCTGTGATCGCCGACATCCACGGCGACATCGAGGCGCTGCGCCAGGTTGTCACTGAGATCGACCGCGCCGACACCGACCAGATCTGGTGCCTGGGCGACATCGTCGGGCTCGGCGCGACCGCGCCGGCCGAGGTCGTCGACCTCGTCCGCGATCGCTGCGCACTGGCGCTCGCCGGCAACCACGACCGCTGGGTCACTGGCCAGCTCTCGCTCAGCATGCTGCCACTGCCCCGCCAACGCGCGCAGCTGCAATGGCAGCACCGTGTGCTCTCCAACGAGCAGCTCACGTGGCTGGCGGCGCTACCCGTCCAGGGTCGGGACAACGACACCGAGCTCTGGCACGGCAGCGCCCAGGACCCAATCACCGGCTGGATTTCAAGCCCGCAAGACGCGGCGGATCATCTCGCCCGCCAGCAAGCCCGGATCGGGCTCGTCGGGCACACCCACCGACC
>JBKQJQ010000579.1:0-11401 GCA_052147875.1 Solirubrobacteraceae bacterium
ACCGTTCACGGCCTGACCACGTTGATCATTGATGGCATCGCCGATGTCCCACGGGCAGACGTTGAGGCGATCGCAACGCGAGTCGCGAATGTCTGGTGTGACGGCCTCATGCGACGATAATGGTGAGGCGATTCGCTAAATCAGAAAGGTTGCGCATGGGTGCGGCGCAAGCGTGCTTACTGCGGCCTAATCGCGAATCTGAGCTCTAGAAGTATCCCACCGACGCTGATCCGCTTCGGTGACTTCCGCACGGACGCAAACACGACCGAGGGCTTCATCGACTGCGAGCTTCCGCCGCCGACCGCGGACGACCGGGGCTACTGGCCTTTGCCGACGCTTCGCTGGTCTGCGGTGGACACGGACACGTTCAAGCCGATCGGACAGGAGATGCCGGTGCTGTGGTCCGGACAATATCCCCACGGGTTCTTGTGCAGGTACTGCTGGTGGTAGTCCTCGGCGTAGTAGAACGAGCCCGCCTGGGCGATCTGCGTTGTGACTTCTGGGTAGCCGGATTCGCGCAGCCGCTCCGCGTAGGTGGCGCGTGAGGCCTCGGCCCGCTCGTGGAGCTCCTCAGTACTCCACAGGAGCACCGAGCGGTACTGGCTGCCGAGATCATTGCCCTGGCGCATGCCCTGCGTCGGGTCGTGGTTCTCCCATAACAGACGCAGCATCTCCATGTACGAAGTCTTTGCCGGGTCGAACACGACCAGCACAACCTCGGCGTGCCCGGTCCGGCCGCTGCAAACCTCCTCGTAGGTTGGGTTGGGGGTGAAGCCGCCCGCGTAACCGACCGCGGTCGTGTAGACACCCGGTGCCTGCCAGAACACGCGCTCGGCGCCCCAGAAGCAGCCCATGCCGACGACCAGCTGCCCAAATCCGTCCGGGAACGGTGGCTTCATCGGCGTGCCGAGCACGGCGTGGCGCTCGGCGACCGGCATCTCTACATCCCGCCCGGGCAGCGCGTCGGCGGCGTCGACCATCGCGGTCTTGTCTCGCAATCTGAACATGCGACGAAGACTACGACGATCCGATTACGACATTAGAAATCCCGCCCGTCGGGTAGCCCGGTAACAGTAAGACTGCGAGCGATAGGAGGAACTAGATGCCACCCCGCGGCGTGAAGCAGGGCACCAAGCGCGCCCGCCAGTATGAGCACATCAAGCAGAGCGAGCGCGAGCAGGGAGCCAGCGAGTCCAGATCCGAGGAGATCGCCGCCCGGACGGTCAACAAGGCCAAGGCGCGCACCGGCGAATCGCGCAGCCGGTCGAAGTCGTCAGTCAACGACATCTCGTCCGGGCGGCGGGGCGGCCTGCGGTCGGGCACAAGCCGCCCCAAAGGCCGCACTCGCGAGCAGCTCTACGAGGAGGCGCGCAAGCTTGGCATCGGCGGCCGTTCGCAGATGAACAAGGCGGAGTTACAGCGCGCCGTCGACCGGCACAAGCGCTAGTGCCGTGAATCAGAAATTGGACGCCATTCGAGCCGCCTCTGGCGGCGCCTGGCGTCGTCCCGCCACTGGCCTGGCGTCGTCCCGCCACTGGCTTCGCCAGCGGCGCCGGGCTCGCGCAGCGCTGCTGCGCGTCGCCTCCTGCGTCCTTGCCAGGCATCTGCCAGCGACGCCGCTCGGTGTCGCCGAATTTCTGACTCACGACACTGGCAGCTGCGCGCTGTCGACCGGGAGTCCGAAGCGCTCGGACAGCTCTCGAGCGTCGATGTCCTCGCGGTAGCGCTGCTTGGCCGGGGGGTGGGAGAACAGCACGATCCGGTCAGCATCGAACGTCTGCAGTGCGTCTTGTGCCGCCTCGACGAGGTCACCCTCGCCCGTGTCAGCGCTCGCCGACACACCGTCCTCGTCGAGGCGCTCAAGGCTCTGCTGTCCGACCGTGTGCGCCCTGCCGATCGCCTCGTCCGCATCAGAGCACCAGAAGCGCAGCGCGTTCTCGTGCAGAGCCGGCGCGACAACCATCACCTCGGCGTCCTCGGGTTCTATTCCGGCCGGGAGCGCCTCGCGCAGGTGCACCGCCGAGATCGGCTCTGTGGTCAGAACCATCAGCTTCATGCTCACGGTGCTACCCACGGCCGATGCGGGCCCAAACTAAAGCTCAGGCGTACAGCGAGTCGAACAGCTCCGCGTAGCGGTCGTTGATCACGTTGCGCTTGACCTTGAGGGTCGGGGTCAGCTCGCCTTCCTCGATCGACAGGTCGTGGTCAAGGATCACGAACCGCTTGATCTGCTCGACCTGCGCGTAGTTCGAGTTCGCGCGATCCAGCTCCGCCTGAACGAGCTGTTTGACCCGTTCCTCCTCCGCCAGATCGCCGAGCTCCTCGGGCAGCCCCTGCTCCCTTGCCCAGGGGAGGATCTCCTCGGGATCGAGCGTGATCAACGCGACCGGGTACGGACGCCGGTCGCCGTACATGACCGCCTGCGAGATGAACCGTGACTGCTTGAGGTCGTTCTCGATGTTGGATGGGGTCAGGTTCTTGCCGCCCGCGGTGATGATGATGTCCTTCTTGCGGCCGGTGATCTTCAGATAGCCGTCCTCGTCAAGCTCGCCGACGTCGCCGGTGTGAAGCCAGCCGTCGACGAGCGTGTCGGCGGTCGCCTCGGGGTTGCGCCAGTACTCGCTGAAGATGTTCGGGCCGCGCAGCAGGATCTCGCCGTCCTCCGCGGCGATCCTCACCTCGACTCCCGGCATCGGGCGCCCGACGGTCCCGAACTTGAAGTGATCGAGCGTTCCGACCGTGCCTACGGCGGTCGTCTCGGTCATGCCCCAACCCTCCAGCACGGGCACGCCGCAGGCGTAGAAGAACTCGAGGATCTCGGGTGCGATCGGCGCTGCCCCGCTCACCGCCTGATGGATCTCATCCCCGAACAGGGCCCTCACGCGCGAGTACAGGCGCTGATCCGCGGCGGCAAACGCCTGCTCCATCTCGGCCGACACGGGCTCGCCGCGTTGCCGACGCTGCCGCACCTCGACACCGAGCTTGATCGCCTGCTTGAACCGCTCCCGGTCCTCGTCGCCCGCCTGCTCCTGCAGCTTCATCGCCGCCGTGTAGAGCTTCTCGAAGATGCGCGGCACCGAGGGAAGGTAGGTCGGGTGGGTCTCGACCAGCTCCTCGATCACCCGCTTGGTGTCGCCGCCGAAGTAGATGATCGTCGTCCCGAGGTCGTACGAGGCGAGCTGCGCGGTCAGCGCGAACGCGTGCGCGAGCGGCAGGAACAGGTAGGTCTTCTCGCCGGGCTGCACGAAGTTCAGCTCTTGCACCATCTCGCAGACCGACATCGCGTTGCGATGCGTCAGCACGACTCCCTTCGGTGGGCCGGTCGTGCCCGACGTGTAGATGATCGTGTAGGGATCAGCCGCGGCGACCGCCGACAGGCGATCTGACAGCTCCGCCCGCTGACGCCCGGCGCCGCGGGCTCGCAGGTCCTCGAGGGTCGTGTCGCCCGCGCCGCGGTCGATCCCGATCGTCGTCATCAGGTCGGGCAGCTCGCCCGACACCTGGTCGATCTTCGCTCGCTGGGAATCGGTCTCGCAGAACACGGCCCGCGCGCCCGAGTTGCCCAGCACCCATGCACACTCGCGCGGCGAGTTAGTGGGGTAGACGGGCACGACGACCGCCCCGGCGGCCGTGATGCCATAGCTCGCGAGCGTCCACTCGACGCGAGTGTCGGCCAGAATGCCGACACGGTCGCCAGGCTCGATCCCGAGCCCGATCAGGCCGAGGGCGACCTCTTCGATCGCCTCTGTCACCTCGGCGTAGCTCATCTCGTGCCACTCGCCGTCGACCTTGTGGCGCGCCGCGAGCTGGTCGCCGAAACGGTCGCCGGCGGACAGAGCCAGCGCGGCGACGGTTGCGATCGCCGGCTTCGGATCAGACGTTGCCTCACTCATCGGCTCTCCTCTCGCGCTGCACCGAGCTGGAGGGCGATCTTTTCACGTTGGGCGCCGCGGTTGCGTGCTTGACGCAAGATCGCTAAGAATTGCGGCCTGTGCAGGAGTGGCCGAGGCGGCCAGGTGGGAGCCTCTGCAACCCGAGGAAGGACGGAGGTTTGAAATGCCCACGTTGATCGGTGCCTCGACCGGCTGGACCGTCGGGCTGGTGCTGGGCGTGGTCGTGGTGCTGGTCGCCGCCGCGATCGTGATCACGATCGTGCTGCTTGCGAACAGGATCGGCGGTCAGGCGCGGACCGCCGTCGGCGGCGTCGAGAAGGTCCGCGAGCAGACCGACGCGCTAGACGGGATCGGGCGCATCAACGACTCAGGGGTCAGGATCCTGCACTCGGCGCGGGCGCTGCGAAAGGTGGCGGTCGGCAAATGATCACCTTCGCGCTCACGAACCACGGCGCCTGGGGCATCGCGCTGATCATCGGTCTTGTCGCCGCACTGGCGGTGGCCGCGCTGCTGGCGGCACTGATCCGCGCGGTTGACGACATCGACCGCTCCGCCTCAGCGCTCTTGGAGGTCGCAACCAAGGTCGCAGGCAACACCGCCAACATTCCGCAACTCGAGGCGACCGCGCCCGTGCTCGGGCAGATCGTCGACGAGGCGGTGATCCAGGATGGCTATATGAACGCATTAACTGACGGGTACGGTGGAGCATGAGTTCGACCACCCTGACAATCCTCAGTGTCTTGCTCGCGGTCTTGATCGTCGTCGTGCTCGCGGCCGCGCTGATCCGGGTCCGAGTCAGGCTTGAGTCGACCTCGGAGAAGCTTGCGACCCTGGCGGGCGCGCTCGAGGGTGTCGAAGCCGAGCACCTGCGCCCGCTTGAGCCGGCCGTCAAGGCGATCAACGCGCAGTTCGACGTGATCGTCGGCGCCCTCCCGGGGATCGCGGCCAAGGCAGCGGTGGTGGCCGAGAGGAGGCCGAAATGATCCTCGAGTGGATCGGTGACGTGATCCTCCTCGTCGTGCTGTTGCCGGTCGTCGTCTACCTCCTGCGCGGGGTGCTGAACGCGGCCAACTCGATCGTGCCGAGCGTGCAGTCGATCGCGCGCAGCGCGCAGGCCGGATCCGGCGACCTCGACGCGGCGGCGCTGCTGTTGACGACCCAGGACCAGGCAGTCAAGACGATCGAGTCGGCGGCCAACTATGGCGGCTCGCTCGACGTGATCCTCGACGACGCCGAAAGGAGCTAGACGATGCCCGCAGCCGGTGTGGTGATGATCATCGCGGTCGTGCTGATCGTGGCGGCCGTCGTCTTCTACCTCGTGTCGACGATCGTCGCGCTGCGCAGGATCACGGCAGGGCTCGACGACGCGATCGCCGGGGTCGTCGGGATCATCGAGAAGAGTGCCCCGGTCGGAGACGTGGTCGGGACGATCAATGGGCAGCTCGATGCCGGCGTCGACCTGCTCGAGGGCCTGTTGGTAAAGAAGGCGGGCCTCGACGACGCCGTCGGGCTGATCGACGGTCTGTATCCGGGTGCCGCGGCCGCTGGCCTGCGCAACTTCCCGGACAGCAAGGACGTCAAGCCGCCAAGGATCGGCGAGGTCTATACGAAGGGCACGCTGACGCTCGCGAGGCTGGGTCGCGAGGCGCCGATTGCGGCGGCGTCGCCGAACGGCCCGGCGCTCCGCAACCCGAGCTACGGCAGCCTCGCCGCGCGCGGGCTGTATCCGGAGATCCGCCAGACGAGGCCGCAGGTGATGCCCCGCTCGCCTGTGATCGGTACCGACTCGCCGACTCAGTACGACCCGACCGAGGAGGTCGGTGGTCCGCGGAGGCGGATGCCGGTCGCCGCCGAAAGGAGCTCAGGTGCAGACCCCAGCCCCGTTTGAGTACGAGCGCGCGACCAGCGTCGAGGGCGCGATCGCGTCGCTCGCCCGGCCAGGGGCACGCGTGATCGCCGGTGGCCACAGCCTGCTGCCGATGATGAAGCTCCGGCTCGCCAGTCCCGACTATCTGATCGACATCAACGACCTGGCCGAGCTGTCCTACATCGAGGAGAACGGTGACCGGGTGCGGATCGGGGCGCTGACGCGGCATGCCGATTTGCTGCGCTCGCAGACGCTGGCCCGGCACTTCCCGATCTTCGCCGACGCCGAGCGGGTGATCGCCGATCCGGTGGTCCGCAACCGGGGGACGATCGGCGGCTCGCTGTGTCAGGCCGACGCCGCCGAGGACCTGAGCGCTGTATGCACGGCGCTCGGGGCAGAAGTGGTGATCCGCGGGCCCCAGGGCGAGCGCGTTGTCGACATCGAGCTGTTCCATGTCGGCCCGTACACGACGGCGGTTGGCGACGGCGAGCTGCTGACCGAGATCCGCCTGCCGCTCCGTCACGGCGGCGGCAGCGCGCACGAGAAGGTCGAGCGGCGCGCCGGCGACTGGGCGATCGCGGCCGCCTCGGCCGCGGTCTGGATCGACGGCGGCACAATCTCGGAAGCTGGGGTGGCGCTCAGCGCGGCCGGTCCGACGACCGTCCACCTCCTGCGCGCTGCGGAGCTGCTGCGCGGCTCGGCACCGTCCGAGGAGCTGTTCACGCAGGCCGGCGAGATCGCGTCCGCGGACTGCTCGCCCGTCGCCGACGGCCGTGGACCGGTCGACTACAAGCGTCATCTGGCCGGCGTGCTGACCACGCGCGCTCTGCGCCGGGCGACCGCCCGCGCCCTGCAACAGGAGGCCTGACTTTGCAAGTCACGATCAACATCAACGGCCAGCCGGTCTCACGTGAGATTGAGCCGCGTCTGCTGCTGGTGCACTTCATCCGCGACACGCCCGGCCTGACGGGAACCCACTGGGGCTGCGACACGTCCAACTGCGGCGCGTGCGTGGTGCTGATGGACGGCGAGCCGATCAAGTCCTGCACGATTCTGGCCGCGATGGCCGAGGGCCACGAGATCCGGACCGTCGAAGCGCTCGAGCGCAACGGGCAGCTCGACCCCGTCCAGCAGGGCTTCCACGAGTTGCACGCTCTGCACTGTGGCTTCTGTACGCCGGGGATGCTGATGACCTCGCGGGCGCTGCTGGACAACAACCCGGACCCGTCCGAGGAGGAGATCCGGACCGCGATCTCGGGCGCGATCTGCCGTTGCACCGGCTACAAGAACATCGTCGCGGCAGTCCGCTGGGCGGCCGAGCACGAGGCCGCAAACCGTCCCACGCCAACGACATTGGAGAATTAAACGATGGCGATCGCCGAGAACCTTCCGAGCGCGACCAAAGAACGCCCGATCGGCTTTGGGCGCCTGAAGCGCAAGGAGGACGCGCGGTTCATTCGCGGCAAGGGCAACTACCTCGACGACATCCGCCTGCCGGGGATGGTCCACGGCGTGGTGCTGCGCAGCCCATACGCGCACGCGAAGATCGTCTCGATCGATACATCGGCAGCGCTTGCGCATCCGGGCGTGGCCGCGGTGATCACCGCCAAGGACCTCGAGACGCTCGGCCTGGCGTGGATGCCGACGATCTCGTATGACACCCAGGCCGTGCTGGCGGGCGACAAGGTGCGCTTCCAGGGCCAGGAGGTCGCGTTCGTGATCGCGACCGATGAGTACACGGCGCGCGACGCGTGCGCGCTGATCGACGTCGAATACGAGCCGCTGCCGGCGGTGGTCAACGCCCGCAAAGCGCTCGACCCCGACGCGCCGGTCATCCGCGACGACAAGGACGGCCAGGTCGACAACCTCGCCAGCCCGACCTGGGAGGCGGGCGACGAGGAGGCGACTGACGCGGCGTTCGCGGAGGCCGACACGGTCGTTACGCGCGACATCATCTACCCGCGCTGCCATCCGGCGCCGTTGGAGACGTGCGGGATGATCGCCGACTTCAACCCGGAGACCGGGCAGCTGGACATCTACAACGGCAACCAGGCGCCCAATGCCCACCGCACGGTGTACGCGCATGTCGCTGGTCTGGCCGAGCACATGATCCGGATCATGTGCAACGACATCGGCGGCGGCTTCGGCAACAAGGTTCCGGTCTACCCGGGATATGTGTGCGCGATCGCGGGCTCGATCGTCGCCGGTGTGCCGGTCAAGTGGATCGAGGATCGCTCCGAGAACCTGATGTCGACCGGCTTCGCGCGCGACTACGTGATGCACGCCGAGATATGCGCCAAGGACGGCAAGATCACCGGCCTGCGGGTCGACGTGATCGCCGACCACGGCGCGTTTGACTCGACCGCGCAACCGACCAAGTTCCCGGCCGGCTTCTTCCACATCTGCTGCGGCTCGTACGACCTGCAGGCAGCTCACGTCCGCGTCAAGGCTGTTTACACCAACAAGGCGCCGGGCGGTGTCGCCTACCGCTGCTCGTTCCGGATCACGGAGGCCGTGTACCTGGTCGAGCGGATGGTGAGCGCGCTGGCACTCGAAATGGGCGTCGACCCGATTGAGCTGCGCATGGGCAGCTTCATCGCGCCCGAGCAGTTCCCATACGAAACCACCACCGGCTGGACGTACGACTCCGGCAACTACGCGGAGACGATGAAGGTCGCAATGGAGATCGCGGGCTACGACGAGCTGCGCCGTGAGCAGGCGGACAAGCGGGCCCGCGGAGAGCTGATGGGAATTGGCGTGTCGTTCTTCACCGAGGGCGTCGGCGCTGGCCCGCGCAAGCACATGGACATCCTCGGGCTGGCGATGAACGACGGCGCGGACCTGCGCGTGCACCCCTCGGGCAAGGCGATGGTCTCGATCAGCGCCCAGACCCAAGGGCAGGGCCACGAGACGACGTTCGCCCAGATCGTCGCCGAGGAGCTCGGGATCCCGCCCGAGGACATCGAGGTCCGCCACGGCGACACTGACCGGACGCCGTACGGGCTCGGAACCTACGGCTCGCGCTCAACCCCGGTCAGCGGCGCCGCGGTCGCCGTCGTCTCACGCAAGGTCCGCGACAAGGCGCGGATGATCGCCGCGACGATGCTCGAGACGAGGCCCGAGGACCTCGCATGGGAGAAGGGCCGCTGGTACGTCAAGGGCGACCCCGAGCAGGGCGCGATGATCGAGGAGATCGCCTCCTACGCCTACAGCGGCAAGCAGATGCCGGAGGCGATGGAGGGCGGCCTCGATGCGCAGGTGATCTACGACCCGCCGAACCTGACCTACCCCTACGGCGCCTACATCGCTGTCGTTGACATCGATCCCGACACGGCCGAGGTCAAGGTCAGGCGGTTCATCGCAGTCGACGACTGCGGCGTGCGGATCAACCCGATGATCGTCGACGGCCAGATTCACGGCGGCCTGGCCGAGGGGATCGGGATCGCGCTGATGGAGGTGATCACGTTCGATGAGGAGGGAAACTGCCTCAACGGGTCGTTCATGGATTACCTGATCCCAACCGCGCTCGAGTGTCCCGACTTCGAGCTCGGCGAGACCGTGACCCCATGCCCCCACCACCCGCTCGGCGCCAAGGGAGTCGGCGAGTCGCCCAACGTCGGCTCGCCGCCGGCGATCGTCAGCGCGGTGATCGATGCCCTGCACGAGACGCATGGGGTCGACCACATCGACATGCCGTGCACCCCGGCACGGGTCTGGGCAGCGATGCAGGGGCGCCCCGAGCCCCCGCAATGACCTACGTGACGGGTGACGCGGAGGGGGAGGTCCGCGCTCTCGTCCCCGACGTCGAGACGCTCGCGCGGCGGCTCGAGAGCGTCGATTACCTGGTCGACGAGGGCCTCGCGACGTCGATGTTCCTGGCGCTGCGTTTGCCGCAGCCGCTGCTGCTCGAAGGCGAGGCCGGCGTCGGCAAGACCGAGGCGGGCAAGGCGCTCGCCGCCGTCCTGCAGACGCCGCTGGTCCGCCTGCAGTGCTACGAGGGCATCGACGCCTCCGAGGCGCTTTACGAGTGGAACTACCCCCGGCAGCTGCTCACGATCCGGCTCGCCGAGTCGCAGGGCTCCGAGCTCGCCGAGCAGGACCTCTTTGGGTCCGAGTACCTGGTTCGCCGGCCGCTGCTGCGGGCGCTTGAGCACCCCGGCCCGCGCCCCGCGGTGCTGCTGATCGACGAGATCGACCGCGCCGACGACGACTTCGAGGCGTTCCTGCTCGAGCTGCTGGCGGAGGCGACGGTCACGATCCCGGAGCTCGGCACGATCACCGCCAGCCACCCACCGATCATCGTGCTGACCTCGAACCGCACGCGCGACCTGCATGACGCGGTCAAGCGGCGCTGCCTGTATCAATGGATCGACTACCCGTCGCGTCAGCGCGAGGTCGAGATCGTCTGCCGTCGCGTTCGTGGAGCGTCGCAGTCGCTCGCGGTTCAGGTGGCCGACGCGGTCGCCCGAATGCGCGACTCCGACGTGCAGAAGCCGCCCGGGATCGCCGAGGCGATCGACTGGCTGGCAGCGCTGACGGCGCTGGGCGTCGAGCGGCTCGACGAGCGTGCCGCCGAGCGGACGCTCGGATCGGTGCTCAAGTACCGCGAGGATCAGGAGCTAGGTCTGGCGGCGCTGGTGGGGGAGACGCACGGTGAGAGTTGAGACCGTGCAGCTCGATCTGCCGGCGACCGCGGTTGCGTTCGGCCGGCGGCTGCGCGATGCGGGGCTGCCGGTTGGCCCCGAACGCGGGGCTCGGTTCGCCGACGCGCTCGCGCTCGCCCCCCCGATCTCGCGCCGGCGGCTGTATTGGACGGCACGTGCGGTGTTCGTTTCCGAGCGCACGCAGATCGGGGCGTTCGATTCGGTGTTCGGGGCCGTATTCGGCGCGCGCAGCGAAGCTGACGTGTGGGCTCCCGACGACGCATCGAGTGAGCCGGCGCCGCCCGATGCCCGCGCTCCGCAGTCAGATGCTCCCGATCAGCAGGAGCGCGGTCCCGGCGCCCTGGCCGCCACCGCGTCGCCGCCGGCCGACCAAACCTCCGACCCTCGTGCGCGCGAGCTGCCGGTCGGGCTGGCTGCGAGCGACGACGAGGTCCTGCGAGCCAAGCGCTTCGATGCGCTTGCGCCGCACGAGCTCGCGCAGCTGCATCGCCTGATGTCGAAGCTGGCGCTCGCGACGCCGCTGCGGCGCACGCGACGCTCAGAGCGACGTCGCCACGGCAGCAGGATCGACATGCGCCGCACATTGCGCGGCAGTCTGCGGACGGCAGGCGATCCGATCCGGCTTGCGCGGCGCGAGCGGCGAGTCGTCCGCCGCCGGATCGTGCTGCTGTGCGACATCTCGGGTTCGATGGAGCCGTACGCGCGCGCCTACCTCCAGTTCCTGGTCTGCGCGGCCGGCGTGGGGCCGCGGGCGGAAGCGTTCGTGTTCGCGACCCGGCTGACGAGACTGACGCGCGCGCTGCAGTCGCGCAACCCGGACCGGGCGATCGCGCGTGCCGCCGCGGCTGCTCCGGACTGGTCGAGCGGGACGCGGATCGGCGATGCGCTGAAGGAGTTCAACGACCGCCACGGCCGGCGCGGGATCGCTCGCGGGGCGGTCGTCGTGATCCTGTCCGACGGCTGGGAGCGAGGGGACC
>JBKQJQ010000580.1:0-2808 GCA_052147875.1 Solirubrobacteraceae bacterium
TTGCGGCACAGTATTGGTCGATAAAGGTGTCGACGATCCGCTGCATGGCCTCGACGGCGGCGCACTCCGCTGCGAACTCCGGGGCGAGGGTCAGCCGGACGTCGCGCGGGCGCTCGAGTAACGCTTCGCGCCAGGGAGCAGTCAGGGCCTCATGATCATCCGCGCTGATCCGATCAGCGACAAGGGCGGCCTGTGCTGCGCGACCCGTCGCTTCTGCGGCCGGAGCCCAGGCGAAACCACCGACCTCCAACTTCTCACGTATCTCCGCGAGCGCGGCGCCGCGACCTGCATCCTCCACCGCTGTCGAGCTGGCCAGCACAATCGGATGGTGCGAACCGAGTGACGCAAAGACCGTCGCCGCGGCTGACCGCCTGAGCGCTCGACGGATCGAGACCGCTTCGTTCGGACACGCTGTCCGCGTCTCGTAGATGTCGACGAACGCGTCGACGATCTCCCCTGGCTCAGGCGCCGATGCCATTCTCGGTTAGCGTCTCTCGACCGCTGAATCCCGCCTGCCGCATCTGTCAGGGCCCGTCGGGGTCGGCCCCAAGCTCGGCCGCGCGCTCCTTCACCCGCGTGCTCGCGTGCTCGAGCGCGGTCTGCAGCGCAGAGAGCTCGAATGTGTCGACGGCCGCTGCGCTGTCGCCGTCGCCAAGATCGACCATCGCGACGCCATGGCCGGTGAGGTAGCTAGAGGTCATTCGGTTCTCGTATCCGTCGAGGTAGCCGCGCCGGTACTGCTCAGCCAACATCGTCGAGCGTCGCGCCGCGATCGTCCCGGCGCGCCCGTCGAAGCTGTAGAACCGTGCAAGTTCAACGATGCCTTTGTCGCGCTGTGCAAGCTGCACAGCTGCGTTGCAGGCCTCGCCGGCCCGGTACGGCACGACGCTGATCTGCTTACAAAGCTCCGACACCGACCCGAATGCGCCGCACTTCTGATGTCCGTCGAGATATCCGCTGCGGTAGTGCTCGGCGAGTGACATCGCCCGCCAGGCGCGGAACTCGTGCGGACCCTTGTCACTCTCGTAGCAAGCCATCTCGCTGGCTGTTTCGCCTGACAGCGCCATCTCGACGACCACCTTCCAGCACCCGCCCTGGGCCTTGGAGGCACGAATGTTGATGCGCTCGTTGATCGGCACGTTCATTACGCGACCTATCGGCGGCATCGAGCATAGCCATGAGCTGGGTTCCCGCTTCTCCCTCACCGGAAGTTGTCGGCAGCACAGTGTCGGACGATCGCATTCGCATTCGTATCGCCGGCGCCTGGGCGATCGCTCGGCGACTGAGGACTCGTCCGGATAGGCCCGCCTGGGGCCGCCGTCTCACGATTACCCAGGCCCGACCACGGAAGGTAGGTAGCCTCGAGACGCGGCAGTGAATCGTTCCGCTGGCGGCGTCCTCGCCCATGTGCGGCCTCGGTGACGGGTACAAGGGCGGCCCTGGCACAGGTCTGGTGCTGGGTTGGCGTTGGGTGTGAGGTCTCGTAGGGTTCGCGTCCGATGGCTGATGCCCGGGTTCTTCTCGAGTCGTTGGTAGGTCGACGGTTGCAGACGGTGACGGGCCGCGAGAACCGGGTGCTTGGGGTCGATGCAGACGCGGTGCGCGTCTGGACGTATCGTTCGCCGTCGGGACAGCCGATTCCGATCGCTTGGGTGCAGGATGCGCTTGACCGGCTCGACCGCGACGGCGAGATCGAGATCTCGGTCCAGTCCGTCCGGTATCGCAGTGCGTTCATCGGCGCGGTTCTGGCGGAGCTTCCGGAGGCACAGGTTCTGCGAACCGTCTCGCCGCCAAAGATCCGGCTGACTCAGGCCGGAGACTCGGCGCCGCCGCGGTCGACAGCGACGGTCCTCCTCGTTGGCTGCGTGAAGGGCAAGCTCGCGCACCGGGCCCCTGCGAGGGATCTGTATCACTCGAGGCTGTGGTCCTGGCGGCGCTCATATGCGGAGGGCTCCGGCCTCCCTTGGTTGATCCTGAGCGCGAAGCACGGGCTGCTCGAGCCCGCGACGCCGGTGTCCCCCTATGACCTTGCACTTGCCGATCTGACGGCGTCACAGCGGAGAGCTTGGGGTCAGAAAGTCGTGCGCGCGCTCGAGCGGCGCTTCGGGGATCTTTCCGGGATCACGTTTGAGGTGCATGCCGGTGGCGCATATCGGCGTGCGATCGAGCCGGCCATCAAAGCCCGCGGCGCGCAACTAGACGCCCCACTTGCTCACGTGCTGCTCGGCTCGCAGCCCGCCTGGTACCAAGCCCACCTGTCTGTGCGCCCGGCGGCGGTGGCAGGGCGCCGTCGGGCATGCTCGCCGGCTGAGTTGCGCGCAGCGATCCGAGCGCTGGATACAGCACCCCGCCGGGTCCGGGCCGGCGACTGGCCCGACGATCTCGGGGATATCGCTCGCCCAGGCCTGTACGCATGGTGGGCCGATGAGCAGGGCGCCGCTCAACTGTCTGAGGGACTAGAGCATGCCGTCGCGACAGGACGCATCTACGCCGGCCAGGCAGGGGCGACGAGGTGGCCATCCGGCCGCTCAGGCAACGCCACCCTCGCAAGCCGGATCGGCGCTAACCACCTCCGTGGTGGGATCCGCGGGTCGACCTTCCGGCTGACGCTCGCCGCGATCCTCCTTCGGCCACTCGACCTCGCGCGAACCGCTCGACGGCGACTTGACCCGGCCTCGGAGCAGTGCCTCAGCATATGGATCCACAACCACCTCCAAATCGCCGTGCACCCGGTCGACGACCGCGACCCTCTCGCCGACCTCGAGCACCGCGTTCTCCTCCATCTCGACCCTCCACTGAACCTCGACG
>JBKQJQ010000581.1:0-3167 GCA_052147875.1 Solirubrobacteraceae bacterium
CTCGATCGATCCCAGCACCGCCTGCAGGCGCGCGACCGGATCGGCCGCTCCCCAAGTGGCGCCGATGTGCGGATCAGTGATCTGGACGAGTAAGAACGGCCGCGGCATCGGCTGCCACCACGATGTCACGCCAGGCCGCCGCGCGTCACCCGAGCGCCAACGCCGCCGCGCCCGCAGCGACCAGGGCGCTCGCCAGAATCCGCCGGCTCGGCATCCGCTCGTGGAACACGAGCGCGCCGATGGCCGCGGCAAACACGACGCTCGTCTCACGCAGCGCCGCCACGACGGCGAGCGCACCGCGCGTCTGGGCCCAGAGGACGATGCCGTACGCGATCAGCGACAGAACCCCGGCGATCGTGCCGCGTTGAATCAGCTCGCGATCGAACACAGCTGGCCGCGAACGCACTCGGCTGCCAACGACCAGCGCCCCGGCCATCATCACGCCCTCGGCGGTGAACAGCCAGCTGGTGTAGCCGAGCACCGAGTGCGAGTGGCGCACGCCGACTCCGTCGACGACCGTGTAGGAGGCGATCAGCAGGCCGGTCAGGACGGCGAACGTGAGCGCGCGCTTGGGCTCGTGGCGGCTGCCATGCGCCAGCATCATCAGCCCGCTGCTGACGATCAGCACGCCGGCGGTCTGCATCGCGCTCAGCGTCTCGCCGACTATCAGCACGGAGGCGATCGCGACCGTCGGGGGAGCGATCCCACGCGCGATCGGATAGACCTGGTTGTAGTCCCCGTCGCGATAGGTCTCGATCAGCATCAGGTTGTAGACGGTGTGCAGCAGGATCGAGCCGGCGATCTCCGGGTACGACGCCGTGCTCGGAGCGCTGACCAGCAATGCCATCGGCACGCAGATCGCGACCGTCGACATACCCATCACCGCCATCAGTGCGAGCCGGTCGGAGACCGACTTGACGACCGCGTTCCAGATCGCGTGGAGTGCGGCGGCAAACAGGACGGCGGGTGCGATTGGCAACTGGACCTCCGGGCAGCGAAACAGGAGGCCCTCGGGGCTTTTATCCCGTCAGGTGTGGCCGGTCGACGCACCGGCTGGCGCCGCTCGGTCCAGACTCGGATCGCCCTTTTCGGGTGGGCGCCGACGGAACCCTAGGCGCAACCGCAAGCTGAGTCGCACACTAGCACCCGGACGATCAGACGAGCGACTTGTAATCCAGAGCACCTTGCAACTGCGTATTACTCCGGCTAGCGTCTCCACCCCGGGGACGCGGCTCGGAACAAGGAGATCAAGTGTCTGTCGCTTCTGCTGCCACCAGGACCAGGTCCCTCTGGGCGTCGCTCGACCATGGCCAGCGGCGAACCGTGCTGATGATGGCGTTCGTCATCGTCGCCCTCCACGTCGCCGGGTTCGCGATCCTGTTCGCGGTTGTCGCCCCCAGCCACTATCACCTCGGTAGGACCGGCATGTTCACGGTTGGAATCGGCGTCACGGCCTACACGCTCGGTTTGCGGCATGCGTTCGACGCCGACCACATCTCCGCGATCGACAACACGACCCGCAAGCTGATGGCCGACGGAAAGCGACCGATGAGCGTCGGGTTCTGGTTCTCGCTCGGGCACTCGTCGATCGTGTTCGCGCTCGCGCTCCTGATCTCACTTGGCGTGCGGGCGCTCGACGGCCCCGTCAAGAACGGCAACTCGGCCCTGCACCAGACGACCAGCTACATCGGCACCGGCGTCTCCGGCGGCTTCCTCTACCTGATCGCCGCGATCAACGTCGTGATCCTGATCGGGATCATTCGGGTCTTCCACGAGATGAAGACGGGCCGTTACGACGAGGCGTCGCTCGAGCGCCAGCTCGACAGCCGCGGTCTGATGAACCGGTTCTTCGGCCGCCTCACCAGGACCGTTACCAAGCCCCAGCAGATGTACCCGATCGGCGTTCTGTTCGGGCTCGGGTTCGACACCGCCACCGAGGTCGCGCTATTAGTGATCGCCGGCAGCGCCGGCGCCGCCGGGCTGCCGTGGTACGCGATCCTGTGCCTGCCGATCCTGTTTGCGGCCGGGATGTCGCTGATGGACTCGATCGAGGGCTCGTTCATGAACTTCGCCTACGGATGGGCATTCTCGAAGCCGGTCCGCAAGGTCTTCTACAACCTCACGATCACGGGTCTGTCAGTCGCGGTCGCGGTCGTGATCGGGACGATCGAGCTCGGTGGGCTGGCCGTCTCGGAGCTGAACCTGTCGGGCTCGTTCTGGAGTTGGTTCGAGAAAATCGACATCAACCTGCTCGGGTTCGTGATCGTCGGGATGTTCATCGCCACCTGGGCGATCGCTCTGGCGGTGTGGCGGTTGGGAAGGATCGAGGAGCGCTGGAGCGCGCACCTCGAACGGCCGGGAGTCGGGTAGTGACGATCGCTCCCGATGTCCCCCGCCTGGCGGTCTCGAGTCCTGACGAGGCGATCGCCGCGCTGCGCGCGTCCGGTCTGCGCCTGTCCACGGCACGCCGGCTGGTGATCGAGGCGCTGTTCGCGGCCGACGGCCCGGTGTCGGCTCCGACGCTCGCGCAGACGCTGGCACTCGACGAATCCTCCGTCTACCGCAATCTCGAGGTGCTCGAGCGCCACGGGCTGATCCGGCACGTCCACCTCGGCCACGGCCCCGGCCTGTACGCGCTCGTCGGGCGCGATGACGGCGAGTACCTGTATTGCGAGCGCTGCGGCAGGGTCACGGTGCTGGACCCCGATCAGCTCGCGCCGGTTCGAAAGCACATCAAGCAGAACTTCGGCCACACGGCCCGCTTCACGCACTTCGCAATCGTCGGGCTCTGCGAGCGCTGCTCGAAGGAGCTTTAGACGAAAACTCGTTCAGGAGCCCGATCAAGACGGCTGCGAGCGCCGAGATAATCACGCCCGCAGCAACGGGAACGACCGGTCGGCGCGCGTCGGCAGGATGTAGTTGGCGCGCTTGAGGACGAACATGAACTCGTTGATGCCGTTGTTGACGGTGTCCGTGATGCCCGGGTTCTGGAGCTGCGCGTTGGACGCATTCATCGCGTTGCGGGTCGTGACGAAGTCCTCGATCGACCGCTGGACGGAGACGAAATGCAGTCCCGCCTGGCCGCCGTCGACCGTGTTGAAGTCGCGCCGGATGATCAGCGGCTTGCCGTGGCGGCGGGCGCGGGCCGACGTCTGTGCGTGACCTAT
>JBKQJQ010000582.1:0-3681 GCA_052147875.1 Solirubrobacteraceae bacterium
GACGCGATCGCTCGATCAAGGCCGCGTCCGGATCATCGCTGAGGGCGAGCTCGACATCGCAACGTCGCCATACCTGCGCAACCGCCTGAGCCGCGAGCTGAGGGCGGGTCATGGGGTCGAGCTCGACCTGTCTCGAGTCAGTTTCATGGACTCGACCGGAATCAGCCTCATCGTTCAGGCGCTGGGTGATTTCGATGCAGCCGACCGTTCGTTCGCGCTGTCGCCGGAGCTTTCAGACCAGGTGCGACGGCTGCTCGCAATGGTGGGCCTGCTGTCGCGGCTGCCATTCACCGGGCCGGAGCCCACGGGTTTTGATCCCTCAGGTCTCGGCTGAGCGCCGCTGTTTGTCAGCGATGCTCGCGGGTAGACGCCCACACGATGTGGCTTTTGCTACCCGTGGTCGCCGATCCTCGTTTCTGCCCATCGGAGGTGTGCTGCCGGGCGGAGTCTTGACCCTCGTACTGGTCCGCCACAGAACGGCGGTGCCCAGCTGCCCAGATGAGCTCGTCGACGCAAGCCAGGGTCAATAGCCACGCCCAATCGAGCGATGACGAGGCCACGTGTCCTTTGAGCGAAGTGAGAGCGAAGCGTCGATCCGACGTGTGGCGCTGGAACGCCAGCGGCGTGCCGAAGAACGGGAAAGACGGGCCCTGAACGCGAGGGGCGAGGCGTTGTGGCTGGCGGAGATCGCCGAAACGCCCGAGGCGACACGCGCCCACCTGGCAGCCGCTGAGCGTCATGCCAAGGCCGCTGCGCTGCAACACGCGGCCGTTCTGCTGCAGGCCGAGCACGCCCGCCACCACGCGATTCGAGGCTCGGCCGAGGCGCTGGACTAGCCCCCCCGGGCCCCCGAGCTGGGCGTGCATGGGCTCGGCGAGGCACGCTCGTCGCCGACCATGTTCGAAACGAACACGCCTGCGGGGGCGCCGGTTTACAAGTCGATGAACTGGTCCATAACCTGGGCAGCCAACGGCCCGGCGAAGCGCCGGTTGCTCAAGCTCCCTCTCGCAGAACGTGGAATGCGGGCGGATGAGGTGCGGCGGAGACCACCGCAGTTGGAGCTGCGGAGACCACCGCAGTTGGAGCTCGTCCGCCTGCGTTCCGCGGTCTGGCTGACAATAACTTCTCGCAGCGGGCACGATCATCGCCAGTTGCGCGTTAGGCTGAGAACGTGACCGCGCCACAGGTCTCCGGACCGAGCGAACCCGGCCTCGTCGTGATCGGCGCCTCCGCTGGGGGCGTTGAGACACTCAGGCGGGTTGTCGGCGGACTGCCGGCCGATCTCCGAGCAGCGGTATGCGTGGTGCTGCATCTGGCGCCCGGAAGCCCGAGCGCGCTCGCGGGAATACTGGACCGTCTGGGCCCGCTGTCGTGCCGCACCGCGGCCCACGGGGCCCCCCTGCGTGCCGGCGAGATCGTCGTCGCGCCGCCGGATCGTCATCTGCAGGTCACGGACGGTCGCTCCGAGCTGACCGTAGGTCCGCATGAGAACGGCCACCGGCCTTCGGTGGATGTCCTGTTCCGAAGTGCCGCTGCGGCGACTGGTCGCCGCGTGGTTGGCGTCGTGCTGTCTGGGACTCGCGACGACGGCACAGCGGGCCTGGCGGCGATCAAGGCTCACGGCGGCGCGGCGATCGTGCGGGATCCCGATGAGGCGCTTTACGCAGGAATGCCTGCCAGCGCGCTGGCCCATGTTTCGGTCGATGCAGTCGTGTCCTCGGATCGGATTGCCGGCGTCATCGTTGGGATGGTGAGCGGGGAACATGGGTCGATCGCCGCGACCCCAAACGATCCTGGTCAGACACGGCTCGGAGGTGAGCCGGTCATATCGGTCTCTCACGAGTATCGTGGCGTTGTCAGCGAATATCAGGACGCGGGCCTCACCCATTGGCGCAGCCAGGTGGGTCATCGTCACTCGCCGGCGAGCCTTGCCGATGCCCAGGCTGAGGGAGTTGAGGCGACGTTGTGGGCAGCGGTGCGCGCGCTCAAGGACCGCCATTCACTTCTAGAGCGGATGACGGTGCAACTCGAGGAACGGGATCTCCCGCCCTCGGCGCGCTCCTTGGAGCGCCGGGCCAACGAATTCGGCGAGCAGGGGCGGGCTGTGCGGCAGACGGTCAACCGGGCCGGGGAGATGACGCTGGGCAAGATTGCCGACGACGACGAGAGAGACCGACACCAGACCGAGGAGTCGCTCGATGCCAACCGCAGATAGCGGCACCCTCGGAAATCTGCTCGAGTTCATCAAGAGCACGCGCGGGTTTGACTTCACTGGTTATAAACGCTCGAGCATCGAGCGCCGCGTTGTCAAGCGGATGAGCGAGGTGGGCGTCGAGCGCTACGAGGACTACATCGACTACCTCGAGCTCCACGCGGGAGAGTTCGGGGAGTTGTTCAACGCGCTCCTGATCAACGTGACTGGCTTCTTCCGCGACCCGACGACATGGGAGCATCTCGCCGACACGATCATCCCGCAGCTGGTTGACGTCAACGGCGCCGATCTGCCGTTGCGAATCTGGTGCGCAGGCTGCGCTTCGGGCGAGGAGCCTTACACCGTCGCGATGATCCTCGCGCGGGCGATCGGAGATGAAGCATTCCGCGAGCGGGTCAAGATCTATGCGACCGACGTCGACGAGGAGGCGCTCGATCAGGGGCGCCTCGGCGCCTATCTACCACGCCAGGTCGAAGACGTCCCGGCCGACGCCCTCGAGCGGTTCTTCGAACGAACTGATCAGCGCTACGTGTTTCGCAAGGACCTGCGCCGCGCGGTCATCTTTGGCCGTAACGACCTCGTGAAAGACGCGCCGATCTCGCGCGTCGACCTGCTCGTCTGCCGCAACACGCTGATGTACTTCACGGCCGAGACTCAGGCTCAGGTTCTGAGGCGGTTCCACTTCGGACTTGCCGACAATGGGGTGCTGCTGCTCGGCAAGTCCGAGATGCTGATCACGCATGCGGAGCTGTTCACCCCGATCGACCTCAAATGGCGGATGTTTTGCAAGGTCATCAAGCCAACGCTGCGCGATCGCGTCCGGGTGCTGGCCGCAGACCCGACCAACGGCGCGTCCCAGAGCATCGCCGACAACTTGCGAGAGTCGGCGTTCGACCTCGTGCCCGTCCCACAGCTGGTGCTTGATGCCGACCACTCCCTGGTGATGGCAAATGCATTGGCGCGCCGGCTGTTCGGGCTCAGTGTGGGGGACTTCGGGCGACCGGTTCAGGACCTGGAGCTCTCGTATCGCCCGCTCGAGTTGCGTACGCACTTGGACGTTGCTGTAGCTGAGCGGCGGACCGTCGACGTGGAGGGGATTCGCTCGCGAGTCGGCGACCAGGAGCGCGTGCTCGATGTCAAGCTGGCACCGCTGCTGTCCGATGGTGTCTCGCTTGGGACCAGCATTACCTATCGGGACGTCACCGATAGCCACACGCTCAAGATCGACATCTCCGCCGCCAAGCACGAGCTCGAAGAGGCTTACGACGAGCTGCAGTCGACCGTCGAGGAGCTCGAGACGACCAACGAAGAGCTCCAATCGACCAACGAGGAGCTCGAAACGACCAACGAGGAGCTCCAATCGACCAACGAGGAGCTCGAAACCACCAACGAGGAGCTCCAGTCCACGAATCAGGAGCTCGAGACGATGAACGAGGAGCTCCGCAACCGGACGCTCGAGCTCAACGACC
>JBKQJQ010000583.1:0-11724 GCA_052147875.1 Solirubrobacteraceae bacterium
CACCGACTCCCACTACGCACGCGCGAAGTTCGGGGCCGTTGCTTACGGGTTCTGGCCCTCGCGCGCCACCCCGCTGGATGTCTGGTCGACCACGGTCCACGGCGACGACGAGCGCGTCCATGTCGACGATCTCGGCTACGCGACCTCGTTTCATGTCGACGCGTGCCGCGCGCTGCTCTCCAAGCGCCAGCCTAAACTTCGCTGATGGCCACCCCCCAGGAGACCAACCGCCGCGAGGCGATCCTCGAAGCCGCCGCCGTTGTGATCAGCGAACGCGGCGTCGACGCGGCGCGGACGGCCGACATCGCCGAGCAGGCGGGCGTCAGCCTCGGTTTGGTGCAGCACTACTTCCGCCACCGTGAGCGGCTGCTGAGCGAGGTCTTCCGCCACGAACTCGACCGGATCGCCCGAACCTGGACTAGCCTCGTGGGTCAGGACTCTCCACCGCTCGAGCGCGTGACCGACTACCTCACGCTTTGCGTCCCGGTCGGCTTTGACTCGGCGTCGCGCGAGTTCGGCCCCCGCTGGGGGTTTTGGCTCGAGCTGTGGTCCAAGGCACATCGCGACGGGTCTCCGTGTGTCATCAGCCCGCGGGCACGCAGCGAGCGTCGAGCGCGATCGCCGCATCGGGGGTCACGAGCAGCGGGTTGATCTCGATCTCCGCCAGATCCGGGTGCGCGGCCGCGAGCCGCGACAGCGCTGCGAGCGCCCTCGCGGCGTGCTCGATCGCCAGCGGCGCGCGGCCCCGGGCGCCGGTCAGGAGCGGCGCCGCCCGCAGCGAACGCAGCATCGCGTCGGCCTCGGAGGCCGACACCGGCGCCAGCGCCACGGCGGTGTCGCGCAGGATCTCCGCGTACACGCCGCCGCTGCCGGCCAGTGCGACCGGACCGAAGCGAGGATCCCACCGCGCCCCGATCAGCAGCTCGACCCCGTCGCCCAGCGGCGCCATCCGCTCGACCGAGCAGGCCACCGGCGCGAGGCGCCGCTCGAGCTGCACGTAGGCCGATTCGAGCTCGGCATCGTCGCGCAGGCTGAGGATCACGCCGCCGGCGTCTGATTTGTGTAACAGCCCGAGTGCCTTGAGCACGACCGGGTAGCCGATCTCGCGTGCCGCGGCCACCGCCTGCGCGGCACCGCGCACGGTCCGCTGCGCGGCGAACGGCACGCCGGCATCGACCAGCAGTGCGCGGGTCGCCTCGTAGCCGTCGTCGCCGATCAGCGCCACGTCGACGGGCGGCGCGGGAGGCGGCAGCGCCGGCACCGGGTACACCGATTCGCCGGTCGGCGTCGCAAGCCGACTCAGTGCGCCGACGGCCTGCTCGATCGATCCGTACACCGGGATCCCGGCTTCGCGCAGCGCGTGTGCTGCGGCCGTGTGCGCGTACATCGTCTGGGCGACCAGCGGCCGCCGGGACTCCGAGACCTCCGTGCCGAGCGATGCGATCGCCGCCAGCTCCTCATTCGCGAAGTCCTCGGCGTACTCGGCATAGCCCCCGAGGTAGCCGGTTACCAGCATGGCGTCGACCTCGCCGCTGGTCAGCAGGATCGACGCCACCCGGGCGAAGTTGTGCACGTCCTGCTCACCGGCGCCCGCGAGGTCGATCGGATTGGTGATGCCAGCGGTCGGAGGCAGCAGTGAGCCAATCGCGGCCTTGGTCGGCGCGCTCAGCTCCGGGAGCTCGAGCCCAGCGCCGGCGGCAACCGCTGCGGCAACGCTCCCATGGCCGCCGCCGTCGGCGAGCACCGCGATGCGCCGCCCACGTGCCGGCCGCGCCCGGAGGCGAGCGTGTGCGGTGTCGATCAGCTCGCCCGGGGTCTGCACGCGCTCGATTCCGGCGGCCCGGCAGGCGGCATCGATCGCAGCGCGATCGCTGGCCAGCGCGCCGGTGTGCGATCGCACCGCGCGCTCGGTCGCTCCAATTCGATCGATCGCGAGCGCAACCACCGGCTTGCCGGCGGTGACTGCCTGCGCGGCGGCGTCGGCGAACGCGCGACCGTCGCGGAAGTCTTCCAGGTAGAGAGCGATCAGCCGCGTCTGTGGATGACCGGCCAGTTCGGCGACGAGCCGCGTGCCATCGAGGTCGACCTGGTTTCCGAGCGACACGAAGCGCGAGAACCCGAGTCCTTCCCGGCGGGCGAGCACCGCCAACTCGAGCGCCAGGTTGCCGCTCTGCGAGATCAACCCGATTGATCCGCCGGGAAGCGGGTTCGGGACGAGCTCCAGCTGCTCACTGTGGTCGAACACACCGAGGCAGTTGGGACCCAGCAGCACCGCTCCGGAGCTGCGAACGCGAGCCGCCAGCGAGGCGTCCGAGCCGTTGGGTTGCCCCGGATCGCCGGTCGCGGTGATCACCACGACCGCGCGGGCGCCGGCATCAAGGGCCTCGTCGACAGCTGCCGACACGGCATCCGGCGGCACCGCGATCACCGCCAGCTCCGGTGCCTCCCCCAGCTCGCTCAGCGACGCATGCGCAGGCCGGCCCAGGACCTCGCTCGCGCGGTGGTTGAGGAGATACACCGCGCGGCGTGCCTCGCCGCGCAGGGCTCCACGCGCCAGCCAGTTGCCCCACTTGCGCCCGTCGTCCGAGGCACCAACGATCGCGACCGAGCCCGGCGCGAACAGCGAGTCCAGGGCGGTACGCGCCAGACCGGGCTCATCCGGGCGGGTCAGCTGTCCGGTCTCCATGATCGGACCGTATCGTGCCCTGCATAATTGTGAAACTTGATTGCACGATATGCAATAACCGGCATCACATCAACTTCGTGCCAGCAGCGGCCGCGCGACGGACCTGGGCGACGGTCTCCTCCAATGGCGCCTCGGCAAACCGCATGCTGGTTGCCATCACGCCGATCATCGCCGCGATCCGATCGTCGCGGAGTATCGGGACCGAAACCGCGGACCAGCCGGGGTCCCACTCGTCGCGATCGACGGCCGCTCCCGAGCGCGCGATCTCGCGCAGTTCGCTCCGCAGCCGCTCCGGGTCGACGAGCGTCTTGTCGGTGTACTGCGGCAGCGGCTGCTTGAGCAACTCCTCGCGTTCGCGCTCGTCGAGCGACGCCAGCCACAGCTTGCCCGACGCGGTCGCGTGCAGCGGCAGGCCCCAGCCGACCATGTTCGGCTCCGGCCGGCCAGGGGGATCGACCTGGTCGACGGTCAGCGGCTCGGTCGGCGTCGGGAGCGTCAGGATCGCCGCCATCCCCGATTCGGCCGCCAGATCGGTCAGCGCTGGCCGGATGCGGCGTACGAGCGCGCGACTGCCGTCACGCATCGCGAGGCGTGCGATCTGATGCCCGAGCACGTACCGGCCTCCGTCGGGATCCCGGTCGACGAGACCGTGGTGCTCGAGCGTCAGCAGCAGGCGCCAGGCGGTGCTGCGGTTGAGCCCAGTTGCATCTGCGAGCTCGGCCAGCGTCTGCGGCTTTGGCGCCTCGGCGGCCGCCTTGAGCAGCGCCGCGGCGCGATCGACGGCCTGGATCCGACGGCTCGTCGGTTCCCTCAGCAACATCGCGGGGTAAAGGTTGCGGACGACATCCCTTGCACATTGTCACACAGTATGCGCATAATAAGCAAGTGTCGTGGTCTGGAGAAGTGGCGATCGTCGGCGTCTGCGAGTCGCCGCGTCGGGTGGCGCCCGGCGTGCATCCGTATGCGATCCACGCCGAGTGCGTCCGCGGGGCGCTCGCCGACGCCGGGCTGGAGCTCGATGACGTCGACGGGCTGGCGACGGCGGCGGCATTCCCTCCCGAGGGCGCCCGCGAGATGGCGGTCGCGGAGCTGGCCGAATACCTTGGACTGCAGCCGACGTGGATCGATGGGACCGACATCGGCGGCGCGGCACCGATCTCCCACGCCGGCCATGCGGCCGCGGCGATCCACGCCGGCATGGCGGAGGTCGCCGTCGTGACCTATGCGGCCGCCGGCCGCTCCTGGCCGCACGGCGGTGACGACTATCTCACGCACGCGCATGGCCCCGGCCAGTGGGAGGTCCCGTACGGACCGACGACCGTCGCCACCTACGGCCTCGCAGCCCAGCGCCACATGCACGACTACGGGACGATGCCCGAGCAGCTCGCGCAGATCGCCGTGCAGTGCCGGGCGAACGCTGCGCACAACCCGGACGCCCGCTACAGCGACCCGATCACTGTCGACGACGTGCTCGCGTCGCCCGTGATCGCCTCCCCGCTGCGCCGCCTTGACTGCTGCGTGATCACCGACTCGGGCGGCGCGTTCGTGCTGACCTCCCGGCGGCGCGCCGAGCGCCTCGGCGTGAAGCCCGTATATCTGCTCGGGTTCGGCGAGTCGGTCGGCCAGGTGTCGATGAATCAAATGTGGCCGTTCACGCAGACGGCTGCGACGCGGTCTGGGGCCCGCGCGCTCGCGATGGCCGGCATGCGGCCCGACCAGGTCGACTGCGCGCAGCTGTACGACAGCTTCACGATCACGGTCCTGCTGGCGCTCGAGGACCTGGGGTTTTGCGCTCGCGGCGAGGGCGGGGAGTTCGCCGCCAGCGGCGAACTGAGCCCGGACGGCGCGCTGCCGATCAACACCGACGGTGGCGGGCTTTCGTCCAACCACCCCGGGCGCAGGGGCGCGCTGGCGGTGATCGAGGGCGCCCGCCAGCTTCAAGGGCGCTCCCCCGGAGTCCAGCTCCCCGGCGCCCGGACATGCGTCGTGCACGGCGTCGGAGGCTCGCTTTCGGCGACCGCGACGATGGTGCTCGGCAAGTGATCTCGGTCACCAGCAGCAGGCCGGTCCCGCTCGCCGACGATCACAGCCAGCACTACTGGACCGCCGCCGAGCGTGGCGAGCTGCTGATCCAGCGCTGCGGGCGGTGCGGGGCACACCAGTTTTACCCCCGCCGGCACTGCGTGGCCTGCATGGCCGCCGATCCACAGTGGGTGCAGGCCTGCGGCCGCGGCCGGCTGCACACGTACAGCGTCGTGCACCGCGCGACCAACCCCGAGTTCGGCGACGACTGCCCGTACGTGTTCGCGATCGTCGAGCTCGACGAGGGACCCAGGATCAGCACCCGGATCGTCGACGCGCCGCTCGACGCACTGCGATGCGACGCGCCGGTGGTCCTGCGCGCTCCAAGCGGCGACGATCACCCGGCGCTGCCCTACTTCACGCTCGCTGAGGGCTGAGATGCAGTTCGAGGATCTCGGGCTGGGCCAGGAGTTCGTGTCGGCGGGGCGCACGATCACCGAGGCCGACATCGGCTCGTTCGCCGGGCTGTCGGGCGACTACAACCCGCTGCACATCGACGAGGCATGGGTGCGAGACAACACCCCTTTCCGCGGCAGGATCGCCCATGGCGTGCTGATCCTCGCGATCTCCGAGGGACTCCGCACGCCGGGGCTCGATGAGCTCGAGGTGATCGCGTTCCTGCACGTCGAGCGGAGCTTCGCAGCCCCGACCTATCCCGGGGACACGATCCGCGCGCGCTGGGCCGTCAGGGAGCTCCGCGAGTCGCGCTCGCGGCCGCAGGCGGGGGTTGTGACGCTCGCGGTCGAGGTGAAAAACCAGGACGGGGTCGTCGTCCAGCGCGGCACCGACGTCGATCTCGTCGCGCGCGGGCGATGACGGTCTCGCGCCGGCTCGAGGGGCGCGCCGCGCTCGTCACCGGAGCGGGCTCCGGGATCGGCGCCGCGACCGCCGCGCGTCTCGCGGCCGAGGGCGCCGATGTGATCTGCACCGACGTGCGCGCCGATGCCGCGCGGCTGACGGCGCAGGCGATCGGCGGTGGCGCCCATGCGATCGCTCACGACGTCACGGATCGCGGCTCCTGGGAGCAGGTCTCGCGCGCGTGCATCGACCGCCTCGGACGGCTGGACATCCTCGTCAACAACGCCGGCTTCACGCGCGACCGGTCGCTGCTGAAGATGACCGACTCCGAGTGGCAGGGCGTGATCGACGTGCACCTGCGCGGGGCATGGCTCGGCTGCCAGCAGGCGGTGGCACTGATGCGGACGGGGGGCGGCTCGATCGTCAACCTTGCCTCCGAGTCGCGCCACGGGTCGTTCGGGCAGGCGAATTACGCGGCCGCGAAGGCTGGGGTCGTGGGGTTGACGCGAACCGTCGCGCTCGAGCACGCGCGCCATGCCGTGCGCTGCAACGCGGTTGCGCCCGGGATGGTGCGCACGCCGCTGATCGCCTCCGTGCCCGGCGACATCAGCCAGCAGCTGCGGGCGCGGATCCCGCTGCAGCGGTTCGCAGAGCCCGAGGAGATCGCAGCGGCGATTGCGTTCCTCGCGTCGCCCGACGCCTCCTACATCACCGGCCAGACGCTCAACTGCGACGGCGGCACGACCTGGTCTTGACCCGCGACGCGGCCCGGTCGGATGGCGGCGCTACCGTTGGCAGCGCCCACGCACGATGTCTGCGACCGAGACGCTCAGCCCAACCCGGACCATCACCGCGCCTCGCCCGGAGCCGATGGAGATCGGCCTCGTGGCGAGGATCGCCGACGACGTAAGGCGCGAGCGACGGGTCCGCCGGCGCGCGAAGCTGCCACCGGGCAGCACGGCGCCAAGCTGGTCGCACACGGCAAGGGTCATCTCGGACCCGCTGAACCTGCTGCTCGAGCACGAGCGACGCTACGGCCCGGTGTTCACGATCCGGCTGCTGCACGAGCCGATCGTGTGGGCGGTCGGCGCCGAGGTCAACCAGCAGATCCTGGTTAGCGACTTCGACGCGTTCCAATGGCGCGAGGGCCGGTTCGCTGACATGTGGCCGTTGCTCGGCGACGGCCTGCTCAACACCGACGGCCCCTACCACCGCGACTTCCGGATGCTGATGCTGCCCGCCTTTCATCGGGACTACATCGCCGCCGTGTCCGAGATGATGATCGACGAGGCGCTCGCCGGCGCCGAAGCGCTGCGCGACGGTGAAGTGATCGAGATCTACCGCTGGGTTCGCGAGCTCGCGATGCGGATCGCGCTGCGCGCACTGCTCGGGATCGAGGCGGCCGACGGCCGCGAGCGAGTGCTCGCGGCGGCGTTCCAGGCGTCGCTGGCGATCCACGGCGAGCCGATTCCCCTCCAGCTGCTCCGCATCCCCAGGTCCCCGCTGGCGCGGGCGATCGCCGCCCAGCAGGCGCTCGACACCGCAGTGCGCCAGGAGATCGAGGGGCGCCGGCTCCGGGGCGATCCGGGCCGCGGCGTGCTCGGGATGCTGCTGCGCGCCACCGATGACCGGGGAGCGCCGCTGGACACGGGCGTGGTGCGCGACCAGGCGGTCACGCTGCTGTTCGCCGGCCACGACACGACCACGACCACGTTCACGTTCATGACGCACGAGCTCGGACGCAACCCGCGCGTGCGAGCGGCGGTCGAGGAGGAGCTCGACGGGGTGCTCGGCGCGCGCAACCCGACGCCGGCCGACCTCGATGGCGCAGCGCTGCCGGTGCTCGAGCGCGTCCTCAAGGAGACGCTGCGGCGCTATCCGGCCGCCTGGGTGGGCCCGCGGCGGACGACGCGTGACGTGACGCTGGCCGGCGTGCCGATCCCGGCGGAGGTCGGGGTGCACTACTCCTCGTGGGCGACGCACCACCTGCCGCAGCTGTATCCCGACCCACTCCGGTTTGACCCGGACCGCTTCCTACCGGAACGCGAAGCGACGATTCCGCGCGGCGGCTATGTGCCGTTCGGCGGCGGATCGCGCATGTGCCTGGGCAAGCGCTTCGGTGAGTACGAACTGCGAGCGCTCGCGGCCGTGCTCTTCAGTCGCCTGCGACTCGAGCCGCTGTCGGCGCAGCAGCCACGGGTGGTAACCACGCCGACGCTCGGTCCCAAGGGCGGTCTCCGTTTCGTGGTCCACGCTCGGTGAGCCCGCTCAGTCCTTGTACTTGTGGCGGCGACGTCGCGGCCAGGCGTCAGACGAATGCCTGAGCGCCTGTGCGGCTTACGCTACTCGACCAAAGGCTCGTTAACGCTCACGCAACCGGAGCGCGCTAAACTCAACGATTCAGTTTGGGGCCGTCGCACGACGAAGGGTCCCATTGGGGCAATCGCAGGAGGAAGCACGCTTGTTCTCGTCGCCGTTCATCGGACGTGACCGCCGTATAGACGCTCGAGCAGGAAGGGCAATGCGACTCGTGCTCGTACTTTGCACGTTTGCGGTTGTCCTCTCTCTTACGACAACATCAGCGCTCGCGACTGCGCAATCTTCGGCGTGCGCGGTACTGAATCCGGCGCTGGCTGGTGCGAGGAGCGGGACCAGCAACTTTGGGACTCTCCTAAACGAGGCGCTCACCGACAGCTGCGTCGCCGACGTGAACGACAGCACCTACCTCTACGCTGAGTTCATCACTAGTCCGATGCTAGGTCAAGCGATCACGATCGGTCCCATCGGTGCCGACTTGTACGATATCGCCCTGGCACCATCGGGTCAGCTTTATGGCATCGACGGTCTCAGCAACCTTTATACGATCAATCAGGACACCGGTGCCGCAACCAAGGTGGGCCCGGTTGGCTACCCCCTAGTTGGCCTCGTGGTTTCCAGCGGGGGCACAATTTATGGCGCGGGCTCGAACCAGCTCGTGGTCATCAATCCTGCCACTGGGTCCGGCACACCGGTTGGGTCGGGTATTGGCTTCACTGCTTCAGGCGATCTCGCGTTTGATGCGAGCGGCAACCTCTACATGACCGCAAGCGACACCTCGAGTACCGACTTGCTGGTGAGCCTAAATACCACCACGGGTGTTGGCACAGCTGTCGGTGCAATTGGTGATCCAAACGTGTATGGCCTGGGTTATAGCTCGGGAACACTGTATGGCACCGACTATCAAGGTAACCTTCTCACGATTGACCCGGCAACGGGTGCCGGCACGATTATCGCTACGGGCGGTCCGAAGGCTCAGGGGATGGCAACGAATCCCGCCCTGACCGTCAGCCTGAACCTCGTCGAGCCCGGAACTGGTCAGGGCTCAGCGTCTGGTGGTGGTATTAGCTGCCCGACAACGTGCCCCGTCAGTACGGCGAAGCCGCGAGTTACTGGACGCCTGCTCCGTCACGACGTCCTGAGCTGCTCGCGAGGAAGCTGGACGAACGATCCGACCACCTACACGTATCAGTGGTATCGCAACGACGCTCCGTTGGCAGGGTTCAGCGCGTCGAGGTACAGGCTGGGGACGATGGATGAGGGGACCACGCTGGCGTGCGCAGTCACCGCGGGCAACGCCGCCGGCCAAGGGTCAGCGGCGAGCAACGGCGTGAAGATCCCGATCCCCCACGTGTCGGGGTGCCCGGGCGCGACCGGGACAATGACGGGGACCACGATCGGGCAAATCGCGCTAGGTATGACCCGTACACGCGCGGAATATCTGTACCGCCGCCACTCCGACCGTGGCCTCAAGTACGAAGACTTCTTCTGCCTGACACCCATTGGAGTCCGGGTCGGCTACCCATCACCAATCCTCATGGCCAGCCTGGCCAAGCGCGCACAGGCCTCGTTGCGAAATCGGGTGATTTGGGCGTCGACGTCGAATCCCTACTACTCGCTCGACGGCGTTCATGTTGGGGAGCGGTTCGACTTCCCGCACCTCATCCACATCGGCCTGAACTACTGGTACCTCATACGCGAGCCCAGATACACCGCCGTCCTGAAAATCCGCGGAGGGGTGGTCGAAGAGCTCGGGATCGCCACCAACGCGCTGACCAGGACCAACAAGGCACAAGCGCTACTCATGCGCTTCTTCTACTGACAAGCCGCGAACCCTACTGCTCGTCGCCAAATGGGCGCGATGACCAGCCGCGATCAGGCCACGACCGCGAGCTTCGCCGCCTCCCACGCACCTAGCCCGCCAACCAGGTTCGCCACCTCGGTCAGACCCTTGCGCCGGAGCAAGCTGACCGCGACCGCCGAGCGGTAACCGCTCGCGCAGTAGACGATCAGCTTCCGGTCCCGAGCCAGCTCATCGACCCGGCCCGCGAGCTGGGACAGCGGCACGTTGACAGCACCCTCAATGTGCGAGGCGCCCCATTCGCCGGGATTCCGGACGTCGATCACAACCGGCGGCTGCGCCGAATCGAGCTGCTCGGCGAGCGAGCCCGCCGTGATCCGCTCGATCCGCCCGACCAGCTGCGGCGCATCCTCGAGCTCCTGCATGCCGCCGACCAGGTAGCCGGCGACCGTATCGAAGCCGATCCGCCCGAGGCGGGTCGCGGCTTCTAGCTCGCGTTGCGGCTCGGCGATCACGACCACCGGCCGCTCCGGATCCAACAGCGTGCCGCACCAGGTCGCGAATGAGCCTCCGAGCCCGATGTTCAGCGCGCCTTCGAGGTGCGCCCCTTCGAACTCGGCCGCGTCACGCGTGTCGAGCAATTGTGCCCCGTCGTCGACTATCGCCAGCAGCTGCGCGAGTGAGAGCGGCTGCAGCTCGCGCTCCAACGCCTGGTCGAGCGTCGGCCGCTCGCGCGAGTTGAGCACCGCGTCGTAGGTGAAATACGCTGGCGTGTCCGGCTGGTCGGTCGTGACCAGCTCGACGAACCGTTCGCGGCTCATCGCCTGCAGCGCGTAGTTGTAGGACCGCTGTACGCCGATCGTCGAAACCGTGTCGGTGGAGAGATTCTTGCCGCACAGCGAGCCGGCGCCGTGGGCCGGATAGACGAGCGTCTCGTCGGGCAGCGGCAGCAGCTTGTCGCGCAGCGAGTCGAACAGCATGCTCGCGAGCCGGTCCGCGCTCCAGCCAAGTGAAGCGCGCAGGTCCGGTCGCCCGACGTCGCCGATGAACAGCGTGTCGCCGGTCAGCACCGCATACGGCTTGTTGACGCCGTGCTCCGGGTCGTAGACCAGGATCGAGATCGACTCGGGCGAATGCCCGGGCGTCTCGAGCACCTCGAGCAGCACGTCCCCAACCGCGACCTGATCGCCGTCGGCCATCGGCGTGAACTCATACTCAGCGCTCGCCTGCGCGCCGAGATAGATCGTCGCGCCCTCCCGATCACGCAGCTCGAGGTGACCGGCGATGAAATCGGCGTGCATGTGGGTCAGGAACACGTGCCCGATGTGGCACCCCAACTCCGCCGCATCGACGACGTACTGGTCGATGTCGCGCTGGGGGTCCACCACGGCTGCCTCGCCGCTCACCTCGTCGACGATCAGGTATGAGGCGTGAGCGAGGCAGCCCAGGTAGTACTGCTTGAGGATCATCGTGACCCGTTCGGCTGCGGGACGATCCGGATGTACGGCCGCGGCGACTCCCAATCGCCAAAGATCTCCCGCGCCTGATCATCAGACACCGAGCCGGCAATGATCACATCATCACCCTGCTGCCAATTCACCGGCGTCGCGACCTTGTGATCAGCCGTCAACTGCAACGAATCAACCACCCGCAACACCTCATCAAAATTACGGCCCGTCGTCATCGGATACACCAACACCAACTTGATCTTCTTATCCGGACCAATCACAAACACATTCCGAACCGTCTGATTATCCGCCGGCGTCCGATCACCAGGATCACCCGACACATCCGCCGGCAACATCCCATACAACTTCGAAACCCTGAAATCACGATCAGCGATGATCGGATAATTCGGCGCCGCCCCCTGCGTCTCCTCAATATCACGAGCCCACAACTCATGCTTCTCAGACGGATCCACCGACAAACCAATGATCTTCACACCCCGACGATCAAACTCCGGCTTGATCTTCGCCATATACCCCAACTCAGTCGTACACACCGGCGTGAAATCCTTCGGATGCGAAAACAACACCACCCA
>JBKQJQ010000584.1:0-4681 GCA_052147875.1 Solirubrobacteraceae bacterium
TTTGATTGGCGGTCCTCCCGCCTCGTCCGCTCCGGTTGGGAGCGTTCGGGGCGACTAAACCAAGTCCGAGAGGACAGGAGGACCGCCATGAAGAAGGTATCCGGCCCGAAGGTCGTCACGACTGCGGAGGCGCTGGAGAGTCCGCTGCCTGCGGAGATTCAGGAAGCGCTCGGCGAGCTCGTTGGGGCAGCGAGAGAGGGGCTGCTCGCGCTCAGCGTCGGTCTCGGCCTGACCGTCGTGCATCAGCTGATGGAGCGCGAGGTTGACGAGGTCGTGGGCCCGAAGCACAAGCACAACCCGGACCGGACCGCGAAGCGTCACGGGCACGAGGACGGGTCGCTGACGCTCGGCGGTCGGCGTGTGCCTGTCAACCGCCCCAGGATGAGGACGGTCGATGATGAGCACGAGATCCCGGTGCAGTCATACGAGTACTTCGCCGATCGGGATCCGCTGACCAGGGCGGTGATGGACCGGATGCTCGCCGGCGTCTCGACCCGCAAGTTCGCGGTCGTTGGCGAGCCGGTCGGTGAAGAGGTCGAGCAGGAGAGCTCGTCGACGTCGAAGTCGACGGTGTCGGAGCTGTTCATCGACCGGACCCGGACCGCGCTCGGCGAGCTGATGAGCCGTTCGCTGTCTGATGTGCGCCTGGCGGTGATGATGCTCGACGGGCTCGAGATCGCCGAGCGGACGCATGTCGTTGCGCTCGGGATCTCGACCGAGGGCGTGAAGATCCCGCTCGGGCTGTGGGAAGGCAGCACCGAGAACGCGACGCTGGTGTCGATGCTGCTGGCCGACCTCGTCGACCGCGGCCTGGATCCCGAGCAGGCGATCCTGTTCGTGATCGACGGTGGGAAGGCCCTCAGGCGCGGGATCAAGGACGTGTTCGGCGAGCACGCGCTCGTGCACCGCTGTCACCGCCACAAAGAGAGGAACATCACCGATCTGCTGCCCGAGCGCGACCGGCCGCAGATCCTTCACCGGGTCCGCGGCGCGTGGGCGCTCACGAACCCGCTGCTCGCCAAGGAGCGGCTCGAGCTGCTCGCCTCAGAGCTCGAGCGCACATGGCCGGATGCCGCCGCGTCGCTACGCGAAGGGATCGACGACACGCTGACACTGATGCGGCTCGGGATCGACGGGCAGCTCTCAAAGTCGCTGTGCTCCACGAACCCGTGCGAGAGCATGATCGAGATCGTCCGTCACACGCAGCGCAACGTGAAGCGCTGGCAGAACGGCGACATGCGCAAGCGCTGGACCGCCGCGGGGATGCTCGTCGCCGAGCAGCAGTTCCGACGGATCATCGGCTACCGCGACCTCGCCAAGCTCGTGATCGCGATCGAGCGACACGCCCTCCTCGTTGCCGAGAAGAACCGCGACCGCCAGGAGACCCGCGAGCCCGTTACCGTGTAACTGTCAACCCGCGAGGACCGTCACCGAAGTTCCACGACGATCCGGGCAACCTCTGACCCTTAGTCCAGTGGCGAGGTAGTGCGTGACGATCTCGCCACGGTCATCCAGTCCGCGCTCGACTTCTGATCCGCGGGCTGCGAGCTCGGCCGTGACCGCCGTGAGGGTGCTGTCGAGCGCCTTGGATCGCGGCTCGGGAGCCTCGGCTGGGTGCCCGCTCGCGCTCGCGTTTGCTGACAGTTGAACTAGCAGCGCTGCCAAGTCCACGGCGGCGATTTTGAGTGACAGCAGGTCACGGTCAGAGCTGGAGGCGTCCCGGGATAGGCGGGTGATCGCTTGTCGCATGCGGGCGGCGGGGTCCTCGGCCTGCTCGCTCCAGACTCGGTAGGTGACCTCGCCCGCGAGCGCCGCCTGCTCGCGTGAGCTGAGTCGCCGCCGCAGCTGGTCCGCCAGCGCTTCGCGTCGGTCCGTGACGCGCGTCCCGAAAGTCGCTAAGACCCGCGCGACGGCGACGATCAGCTCGGCCGCCTCGACAGCTAGTTGCGCTCCCGTGTCGTCGCTGGCCGTTGAGCTCTCGAGCGCGATGAGCAGACGCGAGTGAGCGCGGGCCAACACACTCGCTATCCCTTCCAGAGACGATGGCCCAGGTCCTCTGATCTGCCGCCGACCGGAGATCTGCGATTCGACCTGCAGCAGCAGCCCGGTCCAGAGTGGAGATTGTGAACCTGTGGGCGTCGATTGCTCGCTTGAAGCCTCGGACGAGATCAGCATCACCTCAGATTCCTATGCACCCGCCGGATTCAAAGGCGCAGCGCGACGCAGACCATGCCCGCCGACAGGGGACGGGCCGACTGGCCCGCGGGCAGCGCTCGCCGTTAGCGGTCCGAGCCCCATCTCGCCTGCGCGCATGCAGGCTCCGGGAGACTCGCGGTCACAGTCAGCCAGGTCACGCAGTGCGCCGCCAGGTTCTCGGCGATCACGAACCATCGCGATCGAGTTCGGGTCGGCTGCTTCGATCCGGCCGCGCAACGCCACTGCGGCTCTGACCAAGCGGCGCGCCTCCGCAAGCGCGCGCGCACGGTCAGCCGGCGAAGCGATTGACGCGCGCTCGAGCGCCAACCCGTATCGGGCGTCAACGATCAGCAGAGCACAAGAGTCCGAGACGCGCCGGCGGCGATCGTCTGCGACAGGGTCATTGCTTCGCTGTCGTCCCCGATCTGAGCACGGCGTCAGCGCAACACCGTCATATGGGAGTCCTGAGCTCGTCGATCTCGATTCCCGCGAGCGCGCGTTAGTGGTCGATCTTGGGCGCACGGAGGTCAGGCGAGAGATTGCGGTCAGACGCTGGTCGGGCGCTGTCCGCGATGCTTGCGAAGCAGAGCTTGCCGATCGTTGTGCGCTGATCGCGCCGTCGCCCGGGGGGTTGGCCTGGCGAGTCGCTTGATCGAAGCGCTCGCTTCGTCGGTCAGGCATTAGCGCTTTGGGGTGAGCGCGGTCGGCGCTATGAGTGTCGTCTCGCCGGTCGCTTCGGCAGGGGTCGACGGACCAGAATCCTGGCGCGGTTCACGATCGAGCTCGTGTCGGACCATCGGCGGCGGCGTGGTGGGTCCGTCGGGCCGCGAGCGGATGCACGACGACAAGATCGGCCGGCCCGGCGACCCAGCCGTCCGTCACGAGCTCCAAGTGGCCGCGACGGCGACCATCATCCACCAAGGCCAGTCGGACGTGCGGGCCGTCCGGCTTGGGTGGTTGCTCGGACATCGATGCTCCCTTCAGCTTGCCTGATCGCCGGCGTGCTGGGCGTTTGCGCAACACATTCCTGAATCTTATCGTCTTATAAGTCGTGATGTAAGTAGAATGCTGCGCGGACCGCCTCCATCGATGCATAGCCCTGCAGCCCAAATGCCACCACGCCGCCACCGACCCGAAGCCAAGTCCCCGACCCCGAACGGCGCCAGCGCGATGCATGTGCGCTCGGACCCCGTCTATGTCGTCAAGGCACGGCTCTTCCGGGTCCTAGGCCATCCCGTGCGGATCCGGATACTGGAGCTCCTGTCCGACGGCGAGCGGACCGTCGGGGACCTGCAGGCCGAGTTGAGCCTTGACTCCAGCGGCACCTCCCAACACCTCGCCGCGCTACGCCTGCAGGGGGTTCTGGAGAGCCGGCGAGCCGGCACCAGCGTCTACTACGGGATCCGGGACCCACGCGTATCGCAACTGCTCGCGGTCGCAAAACAGATCCTGACCTCGGCGCTCACAGACTCGCACGCCCTCCTCAGCGACCTCGCCGAAAAGCCCACCCAGCGCGCACGTCGCTGACAAGCCCCCGTCGCTCGCGGACAGCCGCCGAAGCGACGCAAGCACCCGGCAACCGCGCGACCCAAACCCAACGCAGGCAGCGCCGAAATGACCTCAACCCGGCCGGCGGCCGACCACGAACTCGCCGTGGCAGTGCTCATGAACCGCGATGCTTCCGGGTAGCTCAAGCTCCGAGCTCAGCGTCAGGCACGAACCCCGCAGCTCGGTTCCATCCTCAAGGATCACCCAAGCCGGCTCAAAGACACCGATCCGCTCGCCGCAATGGGTGCAGCGCAACACCTCCATCTCAATGCCCGCCGAGGCGCTCGCCACAAGCGTGCGCGATAGCACGGGTCCTCACGCCCCGGCGCGGGACCCGACACGATCCACAGCGCTGACACGGCCCACGGCCGCTCCAGCCAAGGCGATCCAGACACGTCCACGAACCCTTGACCATCGTCCCCGACTCCATGACGAGCGTTCCCGACTCGATCCGCTTCTCGAATCTTCCCCGGCTGACATTATCTTATCGGCTTACCAGCTCATAAGATAATGTTTTGACATCTCGAGACCACCAAGAAGTCACGAGCACACTACCCGCTCCGTTTCTTCACTTCGTGAGCGAACAGGCGTGAGCGAGCATCGCGAGCCACCGCACGCCGATCTGCCGACAGTCGGGCGCGAACAGACCGTCGGTGCGTGCTGATGGCTCGCTCGATCGTCAGCCTGCCCACCGACGTCGGCATTTACGACGAGTTCGAGATCTACATCAACGGCGTGCTTCAAGAGCCAGACCTCGACTACCACCTCCACGGACACGCACTGATCTTCGACCGTGCGCTGCGCAAGGACACTATCTCGGGTTGGAGATGGCTCCTCGGCGCCTGGGGCGTCGGCACCTACCGCCAAGACGACACCGTCGACGTGCGCTACCAAGCCGACGGCGAAATGCGCCTCAGACACCGACTGCCGATCACCC
>JBKQJQ010000585.1:0-3085 GCA_052147875.1 Solirubrobacteraceae bacterium
GCTCGCTCAGCGAGCGAAGGCGGGTCGCGCCAATCCGGAATGACGCGTTCGTGGTTACTGCGCCTTCACTAATTCCGGATGGGCCCGCAGCCGCGCTTTGTTCAGCACATAGATGAGGAAGGTCACCACCGCGCCGGCGGCGAACCCCGACCACGCGCAGCCCGTCGCGCTCGTAGCGCTTGTGCCAGGCCTTCATGTACGGCAGCGTGCGGATCGAGTTCGGCCGGCAGAAGTCCCAGAACTCGACCAGCACCGGCCGCCCGAGCTGCTGGTCCATCCGCAGGGTCGCGACGTTGATCCAGCGCGCGCGGGCCGGAAACGGGGGGGCAGGGATGTGGTCGACCGGGGCGCGCACTGGACGGGCGGATCGTAGACGCACTCAACATGCTAGATCAGTTATATTTCTGATATGGCATCTACATGGTCGGCTCTTTCGGATCCGCACCGCCGCGCGGCGATCGAGCTGCTGCGCGACCGGCCGCGGACCGTCAATGAGCTCGTCCAGGAGCTCGGGCTCAGCCAGCCGGGGACCTCGAAGCACCTGCGGGTTCTGCGGGACGCGGGGCTCGTCCGGGTTCGCCCGGAGGCGCAGCGGCGGGTGTACGAGATCAACCCCGGCCCGCTCGCGGAGCTCGACGCATGGCTGGCGCCGTACCGCGGGTTGTGGGAGGAGCGCCTGGATGCCCTTGGTGACCATCTTCGAAGGAGGCAGCATGCCGACGACGGGCACGTATGACGACGCGAACGGTCAGCCGATCGTGCGCTTCGAGCGCACCTTCCCGCATCCCGTCCGGGCGGTCTGGGAGGCGATCACGGACCCGCGCCAGCTCGGGGAGTGGTTCCCGACGACGGTCGAGTTCGACCAGTTGAGCGCCGGCGCACCGATCGCCTTCCGCTTCCCCCAGGACGCCTACCCGCCGATGACCGGCAGCATGCTCGACGTTCAGTTGCAGCGGCGGCTGAGCTTCACGTGGGGAAACGACGTGCTGACGTTCGAACTCGAGCCGCGCAGTGACGGCGCCGCATGCAGGTTGTCGTTCGCGATCGTGCTCGACAGCGCCGACAAGGCGGCGCGCGACGGTGCCGGCTGGGAGCAGTGCCTTGACGGCCTTGCTCTGGTGGTCGGCGGAGAGCACCCGCAACGTCCGATGCCGGCCGACGCCTGGCGGGCCTATTACGAGGAGTACAAGCGGCAGGGGGTGCCAGCAACGGCCCCGATTCCGCAGCCGATTTCGCACTAGCCGGGCCCCTGCCAGGGCCAGAATTCCGCGGTCGTCGTGCCCCTGCCCGGGCCAGACTTCCGCGGTCGTCGTGCCCCTGCCAGGGCCAGAATTCCGCGGTAGCCGTGCCCCCAGACACAGCACATTTCTGCAGTAGCCGGGGGAGCAGCGGAGCGCTATACTCTCTGAAGTATTGAATCCATACCGCGTTTGAGGAGTTTCCGAAGATGAGCCCGTCCGGAGCGGAAGTGCTGCGCCAGATCAAGAGCAGGATCGACGAGGTCGATCCCTCGGTTGTGCGTGAGCAGGCCTCCAACGGCGCTGTTGTGATCGACGTGCGCGAGGTCGACGAGTGGTCGACGGGTCACATCCCAGGCGCCAAGCACGTCCCGAAGTCATACCTGGAATCGCGGATCGAGGGCGCCGCGCCGGACCGTTCCCAGCACGTGATCCTCTACTGCCAGTCGGGGAATCGTTCGGCCTGGGCGGCGCGGACGCTGATCGACGACCTCGGCTACGAGAACGTCGAGTCGATGACCGGTGGCTTCACGCTCTACAAGGACCGCGGCTACGACGTCGCGCAGCCACGGACGCTGACCGCCGAGCAGCGCGAGCGCTACTCGCGCCACCTGCTGCTGCCAGAGGTCGGTGCCGAGGGCCAGCAGAAGCTGCTCGATGCCAAGGTCCTGTTGCTCGGTGCCGGCGGACTCGGCTCGCCGACCGCGTTGTACCTGGCCGCCGCCGGCGTCGGCACGCTCGGCATCGTGGACGACGACGAGGTCGATCTCTCCAACCTGCAGCGCCAGGTGATCCACACCTCGGAGCGGATCGGAGTGCCGAAGGTCGACTCTGCCGAACAGACGATCACCGCGCTCAACCCTGACGTGAAGGTCAAGAAGTACCAGGTCCGACTCGGCCCCGAGAACATCATGGACATCCTGCCCGGCTACGACGTCGTGGTCGATGGCCTCGACAACTTCCCGACTCGGTACCTGCTCAACGACGCGTCGGTGCGGCTGAAGATCCCGGTCGTGTCGGCCGCGATCCTAGGCTTCGAGGGCCAGCTGTCGGTCTTCAAGCCCTACGACGGGCCGTGCTACCGGTGCCTATTCCCGGTGCCGCCGCCGGCCGAGCTGGCGCCCTCGTGTGGCGCCAACGGGGTGCTGGGTGTACTGCCCGGCACGATGGGGCTGCTGCAGGCGACCGAGGTGATCAAGCTGATCCTGGGCGAGGGCGACCCGCTGATCGGCCGGCTGCTGATGTACGACGCGCTCGCCGCCGAGACGACCGAGGTCAAGGTCCGTCGGGATCCCGAGTGCCCGATCTGCTCGCGTGAGCCCGACGAGATCTCCGACGACGAGATGGGCGTGTTCCCCGACTACGAGGCGTTCTGCGCCGGCGCGCACTGAGTAGGGTTCAGGCATGGCAACGATCAGAATCCCGCCGGTGCTGCGCCCTGCCGTCGGCGGCGAACGCGAACTCAGCGCCGACGGCAGTTCAGTCGGAGAGATCCTGCGGGCGGTGGCCGAGAACCACCCAGAGACGCAGTCGCAGCTGTTCGCTGCCGACGGTGGGCTCAACCGCTACGTGAACGTGTATCTCAACGACGAGGACGTCCGGGTGCTCGAGGGGCTCGATACCGAGGTCGGCGCGAGCGACACGCTCGTGATCCTGCCAGCGATGGCCGGCGGCGCCGTCTAAGCGGCGCGGCGCACGAGCGGGCCGAGCCGCAAAAGCCAAACCCGGCGTTCGCACCTCGCTACACTTCGTAAAGCAATGGCCGCCGAGAGCTTGCAGAACAAGCCCTGCGGGGGACGCTATGGCGACATCGTCCAGTCGATCGGCCACACGCCGCTGATCGAGCT
>JBKQJQ010000586.1:0-2939 GCA_052147875.1 Solirubrobacteraceae bacterium
CCGGTGATGCCTTGGGGCATGGCGAATCGTTCGAGGTGGTGGGGCTCGAAGACCGCGACCTCGTAAGGAATGCAGGGACGCGGGCCGACGAGCGACATGTCGCCGCGGAGCACGTTGATGAGCTGGGGAAGCTCGTCGATGCTGGTGCGACGCAGGCCGCGGCCGAAGCTGGTCACCGCGTCAGCTCGCTCGAGCTTGTACATGCCGCTCGTTTCGTCGGCGTCTGCGTTGGCGGCGCTCGACAGGTTGATCGCCGCCCGGTGGACCGATTCGTCGGTGTCGACTTTCATGGTCCGGAACTTCAGCGCGGTGAACTGCTTCATGTCGGTGCCGAGTCGAGTTTGGCGGAAGAACACCGGACCGCCCGAGTCCAGGCGGATGCGCAGTGCTACGTACGCGAACAGCGGCGCCAGTGCCACGAGCGCCAACGCGGACACCATGATGTCGATCGCGCGCTTGAGCGCGCGGGCAACCGGCGATGTGTGATTGGGAGGCAATCCCAGCAGGGGAAGGCCTTCCACTGAGTGGACGGTCACGAGTGGCCCGACGAGCTCAAACAGACGCGGCACGAGATCGATCTGCACGGGAAAGGCCCGCAGCTGGCGCAGCAGCGCGAGCAGCTCGTCCACGGGCTCCCTGGAGAAGGCGATGATGACGCGTTCCACGTCGAGGCTCTTGACAACCTCTGCCAGCCGCTCCGGGCCGCCGAGGATTCCGAGATGGTCAGGAAGGTCGCCGCGCCGCGCCTTGGGGTCCCGGTCGACGAAGCCGACGACGTTGAGCCCGTACTCGGGGTGCTTGACCAGCTTACGGGCGATCAGCTGACCGACGTCGCCGGCGCCGAGGATCAGCGTGTTCTGGACGTACGCCCGCGACCGCCGGCACAGGCGTCGCGTCACCGTTCGGACGATCGGCAAGACGCAGATCGCCAGCGCCCAGAACGTGATCAGCGTATACATGCCCGGTCCGGCGCGCCCGGTCAAGCGCGAAGCCACCAGCAGGATCCAAACGCCGATCGTCACCAGGTAGAAGACCTTCACTATGTCATCGGCCGTGGAGTGGTCGGCGTGCTCCTGGTCGGCGCGGTACAGGCCCTGGAGCTTGGCCACGAGCAGCCAGCACGGCAGCGTGGCGCAGAAGACCAGTATTTCTTTGGTGGAGCCGAAAGCGCCCTCGCGTCTCCAGACAAGCGCGGTGAGCAGGTACGCCAGGCTGAGCCCGATTACGTCGGCGATCATCAGGCCGCGCGGCACCAGCCGGACCCGGCGCTCCAGGTCAGAGCGCCCGAGCAGGCCCCGGGTGACGTCATCCGTGGTCGCGACCAAGTCGCCGGCAGCGAGCAGGCCACCGTTCGCGGGATCCTCCGAGGACGGCGAGGTCCGCGAACGGCGCGAGTCGATCGAGGTCACCAAACCCATCGCGCGCAGCATGAACCCGGATCACCCTGCGCGCTAGGCCAGAATCGTCCAAACGGCCGAATACCGGTCTAGGGAACGGGGCGTACCTGACCCTTTGTCCAGCACGTCGGACGCGGGTCGCCCGTAGCGTTTGCGAAAGCGTTCAAGGTGCGTGCCCGTCGAGACGACGGGTTTGACGCGCGCAACAGCAATATCAGACGCGCGAGCGCGTGAACAGGATCAACTTCACGGAAGGAGGGGCTGGATGGGCAGACAGGCCGTAGCCGCCGACCGCCCCAAGAAGCGGATCGTCGTTGTCGCCGAAAGATCGCTGATCGTGGAGGCCATCGCGATCGGGCTGCGCAACAGCGGCGAGTTCACGGTGCTCGGTTGCGTCCTCGCGCGGACCGGACAGACCAGTGCGATTTTCGAGCAAGAGCCTGATGTCGTCCTCGTCGACGACGACTTCGATGGGTCGGCGGACACGCTGGAGCTGATCAGACGAGTCAAGGGTCAGCGACCAGCGGTGGTGGCGATCATCATGACGACGTCGATGAATCCGGATTGGCTTGACGCGGTGTTCGGCGCCGGCGCGGCGGGGGCGATCTCCAAGGCGGCCCATCCGGCTGCTATCGCGGCGCTGGTACTGGAAACGGTCAACGGCAACATCCTCCATGTTCATAAGGCGTTGTCAGCGGCGCGCCGCGCCGGCGCCGTCGGCGGCGCTGCAGCACCGTCATTGACGGCACGGGAGACGGACGTCCTTCAGCTGCTGGCCTCCGGGTCGACCAACGCCGAGATCGCGCGCAAGCTATGGATCACTGAGCAGACCGTGAAATTCCACCTGTCCAACGTCTACCGTAAATTCAACGTCGGCAACCGCACCGAGGCGAGCCATTTCGCGCTTGTCAACGGGTTGGTGGACGGGGCAGCGCGGACGCCGAGCGCAGGGGGTGATGGATGTCGTCTAATGCCGGTCGGCACGCGCCCCTCCTCCAAGGAAGAGGACCGTTCGACGGCGATTGGTACGTCGTCGAAACGGCCGCCGACGCTCTCGACGTAGGAGTTCTGCCAACTCGAACGAGGGCGCTGCGTCGGCGCCATACAGGCAATTGGCCCGGCCGTCGGATGGGTCAGGCAGGCCGCAACCTGTGCTTTGGACCAGGGCTCACGAGCGGCGACTTTGCGACGCTGTCGCCTGTGGATCAATTGAGCCCCGTCCGACAACGCCCTGCGGCGCGTGCTCCGGTCATCCCTCCCGCGGCGGATAGAATGAAGACGCCCGGTGGCGACAGAATGAAACGCGTCATCGTCGTCGGGCTACTCGTGACGCTCGCGATAGTCGTGCTGCAGGCGGCTAGCCAGGTGATCGACTTCAGTGTCTTCAATCTCCGGATCCGGGCGCTGAACTCCGACAAACATGACAGCCTGTTCGGCCTTGCTAGCTTGCTGGCACAGGCGGCGGTCGCAGCGGCGTGCCTATGGCGAGGTCGCCGCGTGGAGCGGCACCGCTCGGCGTGGTTCGGGCTCGGAGCACTGGTG
>JBKQJQ010000587.1:0-8302 GCA_052147875.1 Solirubrobacteraceae bacterium
GAGGTCGCGAGCCAGCGGCCCGACCTCGTGGTGCTGGATCTGATGCTGCCCGGCATCGATGGGCTCGAGGTGATGCGCCGCCTGCGCGAGCAGGGCCGGGATCGGATCGCGACGATCCTGCTGACCGCCAAGGGCGAGGAGTCCGACCGGGTCGTGGGGCTGCGCCTCGGCGCCGACGACTACGTCGTCAAGCCGTTCTCGCCCGCCGAGCTGGTTGCGCGGGTGGACGCGGTGCTGCGACGGGTCGACAGCTCGCCGGCGCGTGAGGAGCCGATCGTCTGCAGCGACCTGACGATCGATCCCGCGTCGCGGCGCGTGCACGTGCGCGGCGAGGAGGTCCAGCTGACGCAGCGCGAGTTCGACGTGCTCTTGTTTTTGGCGCGCCATCCCGGCCAGGTCTTCTCCCGCAACCAGCTGATGGACGCGGTCTGGCAGTACTCGTTCTACACGGACACCTCGACCGTCACCGTGCATATCCGGCGCCTGCGGGCCAAGATCGAGCTCGACCCAGCCCAGCCCCGCCACATCGAGACCCTCTGGGGCGTCGGCTACCGGTTCTCGCCGTGACCGGAAGCTGGGTGCGCTCGCGGGCTGGGTCGCTTTCGCGCCAGTTCGCGCTGGTCGTCGCGATCGCGGTGGCGCCGGTGTTGGTCGCGCTCGTGATCGTCAGCGTGCTGATGGTCGTCTCCGGCCACGAGGCAGTGCTCGTCGCGGCTGTCGTGGTGCTTGCGGGGGTGCTCGCGGCGATCGGCGCCAAGCTGCTCGCGAACGGGATCCTGCGCGATGTCGAGACGATCCGGGACGGGCTGCGGGCCGTGGGTCGCGGCGAGCGGGACGTGTCGATCGAGACCTCGGCGGCGGATGAGCTGGCCGAGCTGGCCGCGGCGGCCAACGCGATGATCGCCGACCTCCAGGCGCAGGAGGCGGCGCGCGATCAATCGGACCGCGCTCGCCGCGACCTCGTTGCCGCGGTCTCCCACGACCTCAGGACTCCGATCACCACGCTGCGCCTCCTGGCCGAGGCGCTCGGCGACGACGTCGTCAGCGATCCCGAGACGCGGCATGTCTACCTGCAGCGGATGCGAACGCACATCGACGCCCTGAGCGCGCTGATCGACGACCTGTTCGAGCTCTCGAGGCTCGAGGCAGGCGACATCAGCTGGTCACTGGAGCGCGTCCCGCTCGACGAGCTGGTAACCGAGACGGTCGAGGCGATGCGGACGCAGGCCGAGGCCAAGGGGGTCGCGGTCGTCGCCAGCGTCCCAGCGCATCTCGTGCCGGCGCGGGCGAACCCCGAGAAGCTCCAGCGGGTGTTGTTCAACCTGATCCAGAACGCCATCCGCCATACCCCCGCCGACGGCAGCGTAGTGGTTCGTGCCGAGCCGGTCGCATCGGGGATCGAGGTCGAGATTGCCGACTCCGGCGACGGGATCGCGCCGGGCGAGCGGGCACACGTGTTCGACGCCTTCTACCGCGGCGGGGCCGATGCGGCCCGGACAGGTGACGGAGCCGGGCTGGGACTCGCGGTCTCGCGGGCGATCGTCGAGGCCCACGGAGGCCGGATCTGGCTGGCGGAGTGCTCAGAGGGCACGAGCGTGCGCTTCAGCCTGCTCGCCGCCTAACCTGTCTCGCTTGAACTTTTGGCATAACCGGATCTGCTCGTCGGAGGGGTGGGCGCAGCACGTCGAGCAGAACCTGATCCCGTGGGGGCTCGAGGATGTTCCGCTCGGTGACGACGTGCTGGAGATCGGGCCCGGGTTCGGCGCCACGACACGCTTGCTGGCGCCGCGCGTCGAGCGGCTGAGCGTGCTCGAGCTGAGCGGGAAATACTGCACTCGCCTGCGCGCGGAGTTGGGCGACGAGGTCGAGGTGACGCAGGGCGACGCGACGCAGATGCCATACCCGGACGGCCGCTTCTCGGCCGTCGTCTGCTTCACGATGCTCCATCACATCGATCCGCCGGCGCTGCAGGACCAGGCCTTCGCGGAGGTGGCACGTGTCTTGCGCAGCGGCGGCGTGTTCGCCGGCACTGACAGTATCGGCGCCGGCTTGAGGTTCCGGCTCGTCCACGTTGGCGACACGCTCGCGCTGGTCGACCCTGAGACGCTGCCGGACCGGTTGCACGCCGCCGGCTTCGCCGACGCCCACGTGGACCGCAACCAGCGCTCGCTCCGCTTCCGCGCCCGGCTCGAAAAGACCTAACGTGCCGTCGTTATACGGGGGAAACGCTAGGTGTGTTCGCGGTCAGCCGGCGCTTGCGGCCTGGCGCTGCGCCGCGGCCGCTCGCAGCCGCTCGTGCTCGACTAGCTGCGTCAGCTGCCGGCAGCTCGCCTCCAGGTGGGAGGTGACCGCCGGCCCGGCGATCCGTTCGGCGAGCCAACCGGCCAGCCCCGAGCCGGCGACTCCGTAGGCGAGCCGGATCTCGACCCGCGTGCGCCCGCCCGGCGCCGGCCGCAGCCGCCAACGCCCGCGCTGGTCGATGCCGGTAACCGATGTCCACGCCAGCTCGCACGGCGGGTCCCACTCGACCACCTCGACCAGGCCGCCGACCTCGGCCGAGCCAACGCGCATCAGCATCCGGTAGCGGGCGCCGAGCCCGGTCGGCTCCGCGCTCTCGACCTCCCAACGCGTGACGCCCGACATGAACGTCAGCACGCGCTCCGGGTCCGAGACGATCGTCCAGACGGCCTCGATTGGTGCCGAGACGACGGTGTGCGCCTGGCACCTCATCCGATCACCGGAAACCGTCGTTCCGCGGCCAGCGCGTCGAGCGTGTCCTGCATCAGCCGGAGCAGGTGGTCGTAGACATCGTCGATCTCCGGCTCGGGCCCGAACTCGGCCCGCAAGTGGATCGGCGGCAGCGTCTCGATCGTGATCTTCGACGGCAGCGGTATATGACCGAGCATGTCCCCGACGTTCAACCCCCACGGGACCGCGAGCGAGATCGGAAGCACCTTGAGGCGGAACACACGATCGAGCGCCAGCAGCCGCGCGAGGCGCTCCCCGCGCGTGAGGAACAGCGCCGTTTCCTGGCCGCCGATCGAGACGACTGGGACGATCGGCACGTCCTGGTCCAGCGCGAGCCGGATGAAGCCCTCGCGGCGGTTGAAGTCGACTCGGTTGCGCTCCCACGTCGGCCGGTGGACCTCATAGTCGCCGCCCGGGTAGACGAGCAGCGCGGCGCCCGAGTCGAGCGCCTTGCGCGCATTTTCGGGCGAGGCCGCGACCGTACCGAACTTGCGCAGCGAACCGAGCCCCGGCATCGACAGCACCAGGTTGTGAGCCAGCTGGTAGAAGGCGCGCTCGACGCCGAAGTAGGTGTTGAAGGCGAGCGTGAACACGATCGTGTCGGGGGTCATGTTGCCGCCCGAGTGGTTGCCGACCAGCAGCACCGGCCCCTCGTCGGGGATGTTGCCGAGCCCGCGCACCTCGCCGCGGTACCAGAGGCTCGCCAATAGCCATGCCAGCGGCAGCTGCTCACGGATGTAGTCCGGGTCGCGCTCGTCGAGATCGGCGCGGGGGATCCGGCGCTGAGCCTGGCTGGCCAGCTCCCTGAGCGCGCGGTGCAGTAGCGATCCCCGCCCGTCGCCGGAGTCCCGCTCCTGTTCCTCGACGTGGCCGTTGCTGCGCGCTTTGTCGGCGACAGCCATGGTGCCCGATTCTAGGCTTTCGGTGCCCTAGGCAGCGGCTGCGTCGAGGTCCTCGGGCCGCTCGGACTGCTCGGCATCGACCCGGGCGAAGAACGAGCTCAGCATCGCATTCGTCTCCTCCGGGTGCTCGACCTGCGGTACGTGGCCGCAGCGGGCGAGCGTGACCTGCTCGGCGCTCGGTAGCCATTTGCGCACATGGCGGCTGAATGCCGGCAAGATCAGCCGGTCGTGGCTCCCCCAGACGAACAGCGCCGGTGGCCGCAGCCCGGCGAGCCGCGGGTAGAAACCATTGCGCCCGTGCGGCGGCTCGAGGTAGATGTTGCGCGCCGACGAGAGGAACGCGAACCGGGCCCCGGCCGTGTGGTAGATGCGGCGGAACTCGTCGACCATCAGGTCGCCGACGGCCGGATCGATCAGATCGCGGTCGTAGAACATGCTCCAGAACTGCGAGGCGACCGCGGCGCGGGAGAAGCCATGCGGCAGCAGGCCTAGCTCTGGGCGGAGGACCCTGACCAGCGGGTGAAAGCCGCGCTTGACCCACGCGACCGCCGGGCACAACAGCCCGAGCGCGCGGATCCGCTCCGGCTCGCTCATCCCCATCTCGATTGCCACCCGGCCACCCATCGAGTTGCCAACCACGTGGGCGCTGCGGATCTCGAGCTGGTCCATCAGCCCGAACATCAGCTCCGCGAACCAGCGCGCGTTGTAGCCACCGCGGGCCGGCTTGGAGGAAGAGCCGAAGCCGGGCAGGTCCGGGGCGTGGACCCGGTAGCGCTGGCTGAGCTCCGCCGCCGTCTGCAACAACGATGCGCGCGTTCCCCCGAGCCCATGCAGAAGCAGCACGTCGGGTCCGTGTCCCATCGTCAGCGTCGAGATCCGGTGGCGTCCGACGGGGACGTCACGGATCTGGAGCAACGGCGGACGGCCGCCGGGAAGTCTGAACATGCCCTCGAATCCGATCGCGTAGTCGAGGTTGCCGCGGACGGTCAGCCGGCGGCGGTCGAAGGCGTCGATTCCCGACAGGTCGCCCTGCCGCAGCGCCAGCCACGTGTCCGCATCGGTCCAGATCGTTACGTCTGGATCCCTGCGCGTGGCACCCTGGCGGACGCGGGCGGCGTGGCTCGTGCAGCGAATCTCCCAGGTGTGACCGAGGTCGCAGAGCTTGAGGTGGTACGTGGCGTCAAAGCCGGAGTCGGCCCCCAGGTAGCGTTCGGGCAGGGAGCGGAAGCCCTCCTTCACGGCCTTCAGACGCTCAGCGTTGATCGAGCGTGGCGACATCCGCGGCAACCTAACTCTCGGGTCGGATCGTTGCGTTTTCGGCCGGTAGGGTTGCCGCACCTTGCGCAAGATCTCTTTGCACGACACGCGAACCGGAAAGGTTGTGACGCTCGAACCGGCAGTTGCCGGCCGGATCCGAATCTACGCCTGCGGGCCGACTGTCTACGGACGCATCCATGTCGGTAATGCCAGGCCGTATGTGGTCTTTTCGCTGCTCAAGCGCTTTCTTGCGAGCGAGGGTTACGAGGTCGACTTCGTGGCAAACATTACTGACGTCAACGACAAGATCTACGCGGCCGCGCTCCAGGCGGGCGTCGACAGCGCCGACTTGGCCCGCGAGATGACGAACGCCTACATCGCCGACACCGACGGGCTCGGGCTCGGACGCCCCGACGCTGAGCCGCGAGCCGGCGAGACGATCGGGCCGATAGTCCAGTTGATCGAGCGGTTGATCGAGAGCGGGCACGCGTATGTGGCCGATGGAGACGTCTACTTTTCGGTCCGCAGCTACCCGGAATACGGCGAGATATCCCATCGCGACGTCGATCAGATGGATCAGGGCGAGGGCATCGAGGGAACGGATCGCAAGCGCGACCCGCTCGACTTCGCCCTCTGGAAGGCGCACAAGCGGGGCGAGGACACGTGGTGGGACGCCCCCTGGGGCCCGGGCCGGCCGGGCTGGCACATCGAATGCTCCGCAATGGCGGAGCAGACGCTCGGGCTCGGGTTCGAGATCCACGGTGGCGGCAGCGATTTGCTGTTCCCCCACCACGAGAACGAGGCCGCCCAGACGTTCGCCGCGCGTGGTGAGGCGCTCACCAAGCTGTGGGTTCACAACGGCATGGTGCGGATGGACCGCGACAAGATGTCCAAATCGGTCGGCAACGTGTTCGCCTTGCACGAGGCGCTCGCGCGCTACGGGCGCGATGCCTTGCTGATGTACTTCTGCGGCGCGCACTACCGCCAGCCGATGGAGTTCGACGACGAGCGCCTCGAGGAGGCGCAGGCGCGCTGCGCGAGGATCCGTGAGGCCGCCCGGGGCCTCACCCGCGGCGACAGCCCCGGATGGTCGACGTCGCTTCGCGAGCGCTTCAGCGACGCGCTGGCGAACGACTTCAACACGCCGCGCGCGTTGGCGGAGCTGTTCGACTGGGTCCGGGAGGCCAATCGCACCGGTCACGCCGGGGACGCTGACCTGCGGGCGATGCTGGACATCCTGGGGCTCGCGAACTTGCTCGAACTCCGGTCCGTCGAGGTTCCCGCGGAGGTCAGGTCCCTCGCCGACGCGCGTGAGCAGGCACGCGCGGAGCGGGACTTTGCGCGGGCCGACGAGCTTCGGGACCGCCTGCGCGCGCTCGGCTGGGACGTCCGTGACGGGCCCGCTGGCCCCGAGTTGCTGCCCGCGGCGTGATCATCTACGGCCGCAACCCGGTCCGCGAGGCGATCCGCGGCCCGCGCGCTGTGAGGCGCGTATGGGGGACGCGCAACGCGCTCCGGGAGCCGTGGCTGGCGCCGCTGAGGGCGGTCTCGACGGGCGCCGAGGCAGACGAGCTCGAGCGGCTTTGCGGCTCGCTCGATCACCAGGGACTGTGCGCCGAGGTTGGGGCGTTTCAGTACGTGGCCGCCGACGAGCTACTGGCGCTTGCGCAGCCCTTCATCATCGCGCTCGATCAGGTCCAGGATCCCCAGAACCTGGGCGCGATCGCGCGTAGCGCCGAGTGCGCCGGGGCGTCGGGCCTGGTCCTGCCCGAGCGCCGCTCGGCGGAGGTCACGCCCGCCGTCTGCAAAGCCTCGGCGGGCGCCGTCGAACACCTCTCGATCGCCAAGGTGCGCAACCTGGCGGACTTCCTGGCCGACGCCAAGCGCGCCGACCTGTGGTGCTACGGCGCCGACCAGGAGGGGACCGAGACCTACACGGCGATTGATTACGGCCAGCGCCTCGTGCTGGTGCTCGGGTCGGAGGGGAAGGGGCTGCGGCCGCGGGTCGCGGGCGCCTGCGATGCGCTGGTCTCGATCCCGCTTCGAGGGCGGATCGAATCGCTGAGCGTCAGCGCCGCGGCGGCGGTCCTGATGTTCGAGGTTGCCCGTAATCGGCAAGACGGCTTGCAACGCTCTTGACAGCCGAGCGTTGCTATGTCAAGCTCGCGCCCGCAAGTAAGGATCAACTCGAGCTTTAGGCCTGAGTTGAGGGAGAGTTGAGGGTTCGCCCCCTGCTTTCTGGGAAGGCTTCATATGGTGCGGCGCCAGGGGAGGTAGCGCGCCACGACAGTCCGATCCCTCGCCGATCCGGCGGGGAGCAAGGAAGGTTTTCGTGGCTCGACTTTCTGCTTACTCTCAGGCTCAACCTAGGGTTGAAGATGGTTATCTAATTGCCCTAGCAAAGCAGGGGCACGCCGATGCCTACGACCGCATCGTGCGCCGCTACTACGGATTCGTCCGTCTGAAGGCCTCGTCGTACTTCCTCGCCGGCGGTGACGCCGACGATCTGATCCAGGAGGGGCTGGTCGGCCTGTACAAGGCGGTCCGCGACTACCGCACGGATCGCGAGTCGAGCTTTCGCAACTTCGCCGAGCTCTGTATCACGCGCCAGATCATCACCGCGGTGAAGACGGCGACCCGCAACAAGCACACGCCGCTCAACCAGTACGTGTCGTTCTCGAGCACCCCGGCCGGGTCGAGCGGCGACAGCGAGCCGACGCTCGACGAGATGCTCCCAGGCCCGAGCGTTCAGGACCCGGTCAACCAGGTGATCTCGTCTGAGGAGCTACGGGCGCTGGTGGCGTGCATCTCGACGGCACTGTCCGAGCTCGAGTCACGGGTCCTCGCGCTGTACCTCGATGGGCACTCGTACGAGGAGGTCGCGCGCCGGCTGAGCTGCGATTGCAAGACCGTCGACAACGCTCTGCAGCGTGTCAAGCGCAAGGTCGGCCAGCACCTATCCGAACGCAATATCCCTGCTTAGACGTCGATTTGCAGGCCTGGTGCCGGCTTACGCAATATCCCGCTTATCAGGCCCGCCGCATCGAACGTGGCCCTGACCGTGTTCTTGGGGCATGAAATCAGTTCGCAAACACTCACGGCTCCTGCTGGTCGCGGTCGCCTGCCTGGCAATCGGCGCAGGAGCTAGCGCGATCGCCAGCGCCGGCGCCGCGAGCCGCACCAACGTCCGCCTGGCGCGGCGCCAGCTGCGCGACGGGCGCGGCCTCGCCCGCCTTCGAGCCGAGGGCCTCCGTCTGGTCGCACGGCGCGCTGTCCACGGCGACCTGGTCGTCTTGACCAAGAACGGGTTTGTCACGGTCACGTTCGACCGTGGGTCGGTTAGCTCCGTCAGCGGCCAGCAGCTGACGATCAACGAGGGAACCGCCAAGGCGACC
>JBKQJQ010000588.1:0-3722 GCA_052147875.1 Solirubrobacteraceae bacterium
TGCTCGAGGCCTACGGGTTCGCCGAGGTCGGCACGGTCATGCTCTGGGGCGCGATCGCATCGTTCGTCCTGGCGGCCGTGATGGCGGTCCTGGTTGGTCTCGGCTTCTGGCACGCCGCGCGGGTTCCGGAAGAGGAGCGGATTCTGGAGCCAAAGGCGACCGCAGTTCCGGTGGCCTGACCAGCTGCCCCGCTTGGGGCGAGTTCCCACTCGCGACGCCCGTGTCCGCTTTGACAGCGGCGCGGGCGTTTCGCTGTGGGCGGGCGTTCTGCCGTGGGCTCGTACGGCGATCGCGTGCACGCCGGCGATCGAGCCCGCGCGATCCTCGCCGAGCTGTGGCGTGTCCGCAGCTCGTGCGTGGTCACCACGGATGGCGGCCCGCACAAGGGCTTCGCCGGCTACGCGGTCGCCCCTCGCGCCGGTGCTGCCTGGGCCTACGCGCTCGGTACCGGTGCGATGATGGCGCTGGTCGGCGTTGCCTTGGCGGTCGTCGCGATCGCGTGCCTACGGCGCCGAGATGTGGTGGTCGCGTGAGATCTGCGTCAATGAGACCGCGCGTCAGAGCCGCGGGGCGCCCGCGAGCATCCAAGCGATGTCTCGTGTCGAGATCATCCCTGACGGCAGTCCGTTTGATCCGATCACAACGGCGTGACGAGCGTCCTCGTCGACCATCAACCGGGCTGCACGTTCGATTGAGTCGCCCTCGGGCACGGCAAGCGGAGCGTCGATCGCGATTGAGCCGGCGGACTCGGCGAGCGCGCGCCGATTCGCTGCCTGGACGATGTCCATGTCGTCGACCAGACCAAACTCGAAATGACCCTCGCGGCTTCCCCCGGCGCCGACCCCCGCGACCGCTACGCAGTGGATGTGACGCTCGACCATGCAGCGGGCAATGGTCAGGATCGAAACGCCCGGATTACACGAGACAACGCCCATTTGCATGATGGTCAGAACGCTCGTCGAGCTCAGAAGATCGGCGCTTGCCGAAGATCGGCCCGGTACGGGGAGGCGAGCTTGTGGCCGCCGGCGTCGGCCGGCTACGACCGCAGTGGCGACGTCGAAGCTTGACAACACCGCGCGCGGCTCTCCCGATCCCGAATCGGTCACGAGTAGGTGGTCGACGTACAGCTCCGACATTTTCGAGACAGCCTGGCCAAGCGGCGTGTCGCCGGTGACGCTGACGGCGTGCTCGCCGGCCACCTCGCGGGCCGGCGTCTGGAGAGGCCTTGTCAACGCCGCCCGTACGAGATCGAGCTCGGTGACGAGCAGCGCAGCGCCCCCGGCTGACCGCACCATGACCGCCCGAACGTCGTGAATGACCATCGATGCCGCGATTGTCGAAATCGAAGCCGTCGGGTCACAGGTGACGACACCCGGGAGCGTCGCATCTGCCACCGTCAGGTTCTCAAGCGTGGTTGCGGTGTCGAGCGAAACGGGGGTCATTGCTCAGCTCCTACGGGACTAGTGACCGGCGCGCTGTGCCTGGCTTGCCAGCGCGCGATGGCCTGGGTGTCGATGCTCGGAGTGATCAGCAGGGGCGCTTCACTGTGGCGAGCGAGATAGTGGCTCGTGCTCCCCTTCGCCAGCCGCCCAAGAAGACCGTTGTGGCGCGAGCCACAGACGAGCAGATCGACCCACTTGCTGAACTCGACCAGCTGCTCGCGCGGCACGCCGTAGGCATGCTCGACGCTCAGACCGTCAACCTCACCCAGCCGCGCAGCGGCCGCTTCGAGCTCCGATGCAGGGGTGATGACTGGAGGACCGATCGAAGGTACCCCAAGGGGGTAGCTGTGGGGCTTGACGACGTGGCGCAGGATCAACTCGGAGTTACGCCGCTGCGCGAGCAGCCCGGCGTGCGCGAGTGCCACGTCGCTCTCCGGCGAACCATCGTAGGCAACTCCGATCCGGGCGACGATGTTCGCCTGGTGCTCGTAAGACGGAGGCACGACCGCAACCGCGCAGGGGGTTTCACGCAGGACGGATCGGGCATCGTCCCCCAGCCATACGCGCGCAATCCCGTGTCTGCTCGAGGCGCCGACGACGATCAGGTCAGAGCCGGTGTCGGCCGCCGCCTGCTCGAGCCCCGCCCCAACGCTGTCGGCCGTCACACGACAGATCCGCGCCCGGCCACCGCACAGCTCGACCTCACGCTCCAAGAGGCTCCAGAGCATCCCGTCCTCGACCCGCGCGAGCTCTAGAGCCGAGCCGCCGCGCACGTTGGGAAGGCATACGAAAACGAGCGTCATGACGGCGTCGCGGTCGGCCAGCGCTGCCGCCAAGGCCGCTGCATTCCGGCCTCCCCACGCTCCGTCTATCCCGATCGTCACGTTGGCGTACATGCGGACACCCTGACGCGTGCCAACGTCTGCGCCATCCGGGTAATCCCGCATCGATCGGCGAGCCAGCACCAGTCAGCGGTTGCTCGGCTCGGGCTGCACCGGTGACGAACGTCGGCGACGACCGGGCGGATGCAGCAGCGCGAGCGTCTCCAGCTCGCGCTCCAGCCCGATCACGATCTGTTCTGGGTCGGGGATCAGGGTGGCATCCACCATCAGTCCGACCGTGACCTCGCCCCGATAGCTGAAGATGCTGACGCTCATCCCGATGTGGCCGGAGGTCGGCGCCCAGACGAGCACGGTGCGGACGGGCGCGCCGGCGAAGTACACGGGCTCCGTCGGGCCGGGCACATTCGTCATCACGGCGGTCGCCTTGCCCGAGAACATGTCGACGATGCGGCGCTCGACCGGTTCGGGCGAAAGCCCGGTGGCGCTCAGCATCCCGTATGAAACGGCACCGTCACGGCCTTCCTTGATTGTTTTCATACGCCCCCGGACCTCGGTCAGGCGCCGATAGCTACCGCTTGTCCCGACCGGCAACGGCAAAAAGACGAGGCCGAATTTGTTGCCGAGCTCGCGCGGGAGCGGGTCGTCGAGGCCGCGCAGGTTAAACGGCACCATCGCCTGGATCTCGGCCACCCCGCTGCCGTGCTCTTGCAGGTAGTGGCGCAGCGCTCCACTGACCGCCGCCAGCAGCACGTCGTTGACGGTCGCGTTCTGCTCGTGGCCGATCTGCTTGACCTGCGCGAGCGACAGCGGCGAGCTCCAGGCCACACGGCGGCTGATCCCGGGCTCGCCCTTGAACGCGGTCGCCGCGTCGGCCGGCGTCAGCAGCAGCCGAATGGCCGTGCCGGCATCACGGCCAATCGCGCCCGCGAGGCTGACGGCGTGCGCCGGTGACCTCAGCAGATGCGCGGTTTGGCGGGCTGCCCCAAACGCCAGGCGACCTGCGCCTGCGACCGCGCCAGCCAGGCTGCCGGTGGGCCCACGTGCCGGCGACATCGGCAAATCCGGCTCCGTGTCGGCCGTCGGCGCAGGATCCGTGAGTGACAGCATCACGCGCGCCAGGGCGATCCCGTCGGCGATGCAGTGATGCATGCGGACGACGAGCGCTGACCCTTGGCCGAAACCGTCGACCACGTAGTTGTGCCACAGCGGCCGGTCACGATCCAACGGGGTTGTCATCAGGTCTGCCACGAGCCCCTGCAGCGCCGCCTGGTCGTTGGGAGCGGGCAGCGCGAAGTGGTGAACATGGTGGTCGAGATCGAAGTCTGGGTCGTCCTCCCACGACGGTGACCGGAAAGGGACGCTGCTCTCCGCCACCCGCTGTCGAAACTTGGGGAAGCGGCCAATCAGACGCTCCTCACAAACGCGCTTGACACGATCG
>JBKQJQ010000589.1:0-13901 GCA_052147875.1 Solirubrobacteraceae bacterium
GGCTTCACCGCGCCGCCGGGCAAGACGATGGGCCACGCCGGTGCGATCGTGTCGGGCTCGCACGGAACCGCCGCCGCCAAGGCAGAGGCGCTGGAGAGCAAGGGCGTGCGGGTCGGCAGGACGCCGACACAGGTCGCCGAGCTGGCTGTCTCGCTGCTCGGCAGCGCCGCCTGATTCATCGTTTCGCAACCTGGTGCGGCGTATCCTCGACTCGTGTCGTACGAGCACGTGCTCGCCGTAACCGACGGGAGTCGAGCAGCAGATCGCGCCGTCGAGGTTGGGTCGGACCTCGCGTCGGGCCACCGCGCGCGACTGACCGTCGCGGCGGTCGTCGAGCTCGAGCGGGCGGGGCACCATTGTGGACCCGGACCGAGCGTCTGGAACGACGTCCTGCGCGATGCGGCACGCTCCGACCTCGAGCATGCCCGGCGGCTCGTCAGGGTCACAGCCGACTACGAGATCCTGTACGGCAAGCAACTCGATGCGATCGTCGACGGTGCCCGCGCGCTGGGCTGCGACGTGATCGTGATCCCCGCCCACGCTCATGGCCTGCGCCGCGTCCTGCACAAGGATCTGGCGACGGCGCTCGCGAGAAGGACCGGGTGCGCGGTGATCCAAGCACCGCGCGACTCGGCAGCTGCGCTTGAGTGCGCATGACGCTCTCGCCCGGCTACCGCGCGCTGCTCGAAGTACGTCTCACGTAGTCTTTAAAACGTGGCGAGCACAATCTCGTTTGCCCGCGGCGCTCCGTCGCTCGACATCATCGACGTTGATGGTCTGCGCGCCGCCGCCGAGCAGGCGTTCACCGACGATCCTGGCGGCATGACCGCCTACGGCACCTCGATCGGCTACGTGCCGCTGCGCGCGTGGATCGCCGAGCGCCACGGCGTCGCCCCGGAGCAGGTGCTAGTCACCAACGGCTCGATGCAGGCTGACGCGTTCCTGTTCGACGCACTGGTCGGCGAGGGCGACTCCGTCGTCGTCGAGCGGCCCACTTACGACCGCACGCTGCTGTCGCTGCGCAACCGCGGCGCCGATATTCACCCGGTCGCGCTCGAGCCCGACGGGATCGACATCTCCGAGCTGGAGAGCGTGCTCGCCCGCACGCGGCCGAAGCTCGCCCACATCATCCCCAACTTCCAGAACCCAGCCGGGTACACGATCTCGGCCGAAAAGCGCCTCCGGCTGGTGGCGCTCGCCCACGACAGCGGTTTCACGATCTTCGAGGACGATCCCTACATCGCGCTGCGCTTCGAGGGCGAGCCACTGCCGACGATGATCTCGACCGCCCCCGACGTGGTCGTCTACGCGTCCTCGTTCTCGAAGACCGTGTGTCCTGGGATCCGGGTCGGCTACCTGGTCGGGCCCGAGGCGTTGATCGCGCGGATCGCGAAGAACGCGACCAGCACCTACATCTCGCCGAACATGGTGGCGGAGGCGATCGTCAACCAGTTCTGCCGTTCGGGCGCGCTCGAGCGTTCGATCGCGGCCGTCCGGGAGGCGCTGCGGGAGCGGGCCCAGACGCTCTGCGACGCCCTCACCGAGCATCTCCCCGACGCCACCTTCATTTCCCCTCAGGGCGGCTATTTCCTGTGGGTCGACCTGCCGCCCGGAAGCGACGTTGACGCCCTATTCGACGCTGCCGCCACGCGCGGAGTCCAATTCGTGAAGGGTTCTGACTTCCTGCTCGAAGGCGGCGACAACTCGCTCCGCCTCGCCTACTCGGGGGTCACGCCGGAGCAGATCGTCGAGGGCGTGCAGCGTCTCGCGCGAGCGTACGCCGAAGCCGGCGCGCCTGCGCATGCGGCGTGACGAGCTGAACGCGCTCGGCGACCTGGCGGGGATCGCCGCCGCGAGCCTCGCCGATCAGGTCCGCGACACGCACACCGGGATCGCGAGCCGGGTTTTCGGCAGGCTCGGGCCGTCGGCGACACCGGTCAGGGCAATCCACGACCGCGTGACGGTGGCCGCGTACGCGGGCGCGGCCGGCTTGACCGGCGCGGTCGTGCGCGGCGGCGCCAGGGCGGCCAGCACGACCCGGCCCCAGGACGCCCCGTCAATCCAGGACAGCACCTCGGGACGACTGCTGACCGGTGCCTTGAACGGAGCCTGGGGGGACGCGCTCGAGCGCCGGGGGTCGCCGCTGACGACGCCGATCAGGATCCGTCGGCGCGGGGCAAACGTTGAATCAACGCGGATCGCGATCTTCGTCCACGGACTGTGCGAGACCGACGATGCCTGGCGGCTGGGCGCCGCGCGCCACGTCCCGTACGGCGACCGCTTCGAATCAGAGCTCGGCTACACATCGCTCTACGTCCGCTACAACAGCGGCCTGCACGTCTCAGAGAACGGCCGACGGCTCGCCGAGCTGCTCGACGCGCTGGTCGTCGACTGGCCCGTGCCGGTTTCCGAGATCGTCTTGATCGGCCACTCGATGGGCGGGCTGGTTGCCCGCAGTGCCTGCCACTACGGGCATGGCGAGGGGTGGACGGCCAACGTCCGGCACGTGTTCACGCTCGGTACGCCGCACCGCGGCGCGCCGCTAGAGCAGGTCGCGAACGTCGCCTGCTCGGCACTCTCGCTGCTGCCGGAGACGCGCGGCTTCGCGACGCCGCTTCGCAACCGCAGCGCCGGGATCAAGGACCTGCGATACGGGTACCTGCTCGACGAGGACTGGCGCGACTTCGACCCCGACGCGTTCCTGCAGAACACCGGCCGACAGATCCCGTTCCTCGACACCGCCAACCACTATTTCGTCTGCGCCACCGTGGCGGCCGATCCAGATACGCGGCTGTCGCGGATCGTCGGTGACCTGCTGGTGTTGCGGGCGAGCGCTTGGTCGCACGGCGGGCGCGGCGAGCGGATGACGTTCCCGGTCGATCACTACCGCCACGTCGGCGGGGCCACGCACTTCGATCTGCTCAACCATCCGGCGATCTATGACCAGCTCGTGAAGTGGCTGACGGCTGAGCGGACGCTGCCGGCCGCTGTCTAGCGGCCGTATCGCTCGCGGCCCAGGACCAGCTGATCCGGCAGCGCGATCCGCGGCGGCGGCGATGGATCGGCGACCACGGAGACGGTCTCGGCGACGCTGAACGTCACGGTCGAGGTGTCGCCCGCCGTGGACACCTGGACCTGCTCGCCGTCGTTGACCGCCACGGTTCCGGTCATGCCGGGCTCGATCCCGGCCTGCTTGAGGTAGTGGAGCAGGTCCTCGGCCTCGTTCTCGAGCCGCAGGATCGTGACGTTGGCGCCGACCTCGCAGTCGGCCAGCGGGACTCCGTCGATACGCTGTCCAACGCGGATCGGGTGGCCGTGGGGGCACGTCGCCGCATCGCCCACTGAAGACCTGACGTAGGCCTCGAAGCGCGGCGTCATCGCGTACTCGAGCTTCTCCGCCTCCTCGTGCACGTCGTCCCACGGCACGCCGACGACGTCGGTCAGGAAGCGCTCGATCATGCGGTGGCGGCTGACGATCTCCTCGGCGTGCTCGCGCCCTTCGTCGGTGAACTCGATTGCGCGCCCGGAGTTGCGTGCCACGTATCCGTCCCGCTCGAGCCGACCTAGCATCTCATGGACGGTCGGCGCGGACAGCCGCATCGCGCGCGCGAGGTTGGCGCCCGTCATCGGCAGCCCCGCCTCGTAGAGCCAGAACAGTGACTCGAGGTACTCCTGCTCGGCTGCGGTCGCCATGCTCCGATCGTAGCGGGCGGACGTTGCGGGGTAGGATCGCTGGCCGTGGCACTGCCGCTCAAACCGCCGATCGAACCTCAGCTGGCTCGCTCCGCCAAGGAGCTGCCGCTCGGCGAGCAGTGGAGCTACGAGCCCAAGTTCGACGGGTTCCGCGCGATCGCATTCGTCGACGGGGACGAGCTGGTGCTCCAGTCGCGCGGCGCCAAGCCGCTGGGGCGCTACTTCCCGGAGGTCACGTTCCCAGCGGGCCGGTACGTGATCGACGGCGAGATCGTGATCGACGCCGACGAAGGACAGCAGGACTTCGGGGCACTCCAGCAGCGGATCCATCCCGCCGCCTCGCGGATCGCGATGCTGGCCGAACAGACCCCGGCGCACTTCGTCGCCTTCGACCTGCTGGCACTCGAGGATGATCAGCTGATCGGGCTGCCGTTCAGCGAGCGCCGGGCGAAGCTCGACGAGCTGACCCGCGCCGGTATCGACCTGACGCCGCTGACGCGCGACCCATCGGACACCGAGCCCTGGTTCGGGCACGGCGAGGGCGTGGTCGCAAAGGACCTGAACGCGCCGTACCGCCCCGGGCAACGCGTCGGTATGGTCAAGGTCAAGCGTGTGCGGACGATTGACGCCGTGGTCGTCGGCTACCGCCCCGGCAAGGAGCCCGACACGGTCGGCTCGCTGATCCTGGGTCTGTATGACGAGGCAGGGCAATTGCGCGTCGTCGGCCACTCGTCGGGCCTGCGCGCGGAAGAGAAGCGGGCGCTCGTGCAGAAGCTCGAGCCGTACGAGAGCGGCAAGCGTGGCCACGGAGACCCCAGCCGCTGGAAGAGCGAGAAGGAGCTCGTGTGGATCAGCCTGCGACCGGAGCTGGTGGTCGAGGTCACGTTCGACCACGTATCAGACGGCCGCATCCGGCACGGCACCAAGATCCTCCGCTGGCGCACTGACAAGCAGCCGACCGAGTGCCGGCTCGAGCAGATGCTCAGCTAACGGCTGGCGTGAGCCCGATCCCCGTCCCGGCGTAGCCCCAATCCCCGTGTGAGCCCAATCCCAGGCGTTCCCGAGACCGTGCTCGTTGCCCCTGATTCGTTCAAGGGCACGTTCAGCGCGACCGAGGTGGCGGAGGCAATCGGTGCTGGGCTGAGACGCGCCGGCCGCCCGGTCGAACTGTGCCCGATCGCCGACGGCGGCGAGGGGACGCTCGACGTGGTGGCGCCCGCACTCGGTGCCGAGCTCCGGACGGCGCGCGTGAGTGATCCGCTCGGGCGGGAGATCGAGGCCCGGTTTGCGGTTGCGTCTTCGGAGGCGGTCGTCGAGACCGCCGCGGCGAGCGGCCTCGGCCTGGTCCCGGCCGCTGAGCGCGACGCAGTCGCGGCCGGCACTGATGGCACCGGCGAGCTGATCCTCGCTGCTGTCGAGGCGGGCGCGCGGGTCGTCTACGTCGGCGTCGGCGGCAGCGCGACGACCGACGGCGGCGCGGGCGCGATCCGCGCGATCCGCGGTGGCGGCGGGCTCGGGAAGGCGAAGCTGGTGGTGCTGTGCGATGTGCGGACCCCGTTCGAGGACGCGGCGCGCGTATTCGGCCCCCAGAAGGGCGCCGATCCCGACGCTGTCCGGCGCCTGACGGCCCGCTTGAACGCGCTCGCTCGCCGGCTCGAGCGCGATCCGCGCGGGCTGCCGATGACCGGCGCCGCCGGCGGCCTCGCCGGCGGTCTGTGGGCGGCGTTCGGCGCCGAGCTGGTCCCGGGTGCGTCATTCGTGCTCGACGCGATCGGGTTTGACGCGCGGATGCGCGCGGCGCGCGCGGTCGTCACCGGCGAAGGACGGCTGGACCAGCAGAGCCTCGCGGGCAAGGCCGTCTCAGAGGTCGCGACCCGCGCCCGACAGGCAGGCGTTCCGTGTCACGCGATCGTCGGCGCCAACGGCCTCGACACGTTCGGGGCGCGGATCCTCGACCTCGACACGATCTACGAGGCCGGGACGGTGGCCCAGCTCAATGCCGCGGGACGGCGGCTCGCGGGCGTCCTCTAGACGGGCGTGTGTGGGATATCAACGTTGATATCCCCCGTCGTTATCCCACTACTCCGTGGCGATCAGCACGTCTGAGGCCTTGATCACCGCGGTCACGCGGCTGCCCTCCGTGAGGCCCAGCTCGTCGACGGCCTCGACGGTGATCGACGACACCAGCCGCTGACCGCCGACATCGATCACGACGTTCGCGATCGCCGCGCCGCGGTTGATCTCGGACACGGTCCCGGCCAACTGGTTGCGTGCACTCAATTTCATGCTGCACTTCTTACCACAGCGCGTCGAGCCGCGGCGGCTTGCGGAACACGAGGCCACGCACTTCGGCGATGCGCTCGGGGTCCAGTCGCAGCTCGGGCAGCCGGTCCAGCAGCGCGCCGAGCGCCGCGCGGGCCTCCAGCCGGGCGAGGTGGACGCCGACGCACACGTGCGGTCCCTGTGCGAACGCGACGTGGCGGCGGTTGGGGCGGTCGAGCTCGAACGCGTCCGGCGCCTCAAACACTGCCGGGTCCCGGTTCGCTCCCGCCAGCGAAAGCCGCACCAGATCCCCACGCGCGATCTCGGCTCCGCCCAGCGAGACTTCGGCGGTCGCGTAGCGGTCGATCACGGCGGCCGCCGGCTCGAGCCGCAGGGACTCGTCGATCGCTGCCTCGAGCGCACCCGGGTCGCGTCGCGCACGCTCGAGATCGGCGGGGCGCTCCAACAGCATCAGGGCTGCGTTGGCGATCATCCCCTCAGTCGTCTCGATCCCGCCGAACAGGAGCACCGCTGCATTGGAGACGATCTGCGCCTCAGTCAGCGCAGAGTCCGAAGCCGCCGCGGCGAGCAGCGACTGACCGGCGTCGTCTCCGATCACCCGTTCGAGCCGGCCGCTCAACGCTGCGAACGCCTCGCGCCCCGCCGCCGTCGGGGCGTCGCCCGCCGTGATCGCGGTCACCGAGGCGACGATCGCGTCGTACCAGCCGAGCACGTCCTGCACCTCGTCGCGTTCCAGCCCGAGCGCGTGAGTCACGATCGTGGCCGACATCGGGCCCGCGAAGCTGCGCCGCAGCTCGCCCCGGCCCAGCGGCCGCAGTTCGTCGACCAGCAGCTCCGCCTCGTGCTCCGAGATGCCCGTGAATCGCTCCCTGACAGCCGCCGGTCGGAACGGGCCGACGAATGCGGCCCGGTGCAGTGCGTGCGGCTCGCCATCGAGGCTGAGCATGCTGGGACCTATCACCTGGGCGGTCGAGAAGCGCGGGTCGTCGACCGTGAACATCACCGGGTCGCGCATCGCGGTGAGCACCAGATCGTGGCGCGTCACGAGCCAGCCGTCGAGGCACGGCAGCCATGAGACCGGCTCGTGCTCGCGCAGCCGCGCGTGAACGGGGTGGGGGTCGCGGTCCAGCTGCTCGATGGTCACCGCGGCGCCGAGCGGGAAGCGCTCCGCCATCCGCTCATTCTGACGGTGGCGGGTCGCAACCAAGCTCGAACAGATGCTGCACGAACGCCGCCCGGTCGCGCTCGGGCGAGAACGGATCGAGCCCGTCGCGCAGCAGCGCCCCGACACGCTCGAGATCCCACAGCAGCGCCAGCTTACCCGGCGGGTCATCCCACTCCCCGGAGTCGTAGCGGTCCGTCCACGCCGACAGCGCCGCGAGCGTCTCGAGCTGCACCTCGTCCTCCCACCAGCCCGAGCGGATCGCGAGGCGGTAGCGCTCGCGCAGCGCGCACACGTCGGTCCACAGCCGCTCGAACCACAGCCACCGCTCGCGCGGGTATAGCCCCCGCCACGTCAGCGGCCAGCGGCTGCCGTCCTCGTCGCACCATTCGGCTCCGCTCACCCCGCGAGCCTCCGCAACCGCCGGTCGCTGAACCACATCCGTAGCTGGATCTGCGCGGGCGCAAGGCGCCCGTACAGCAGCAGCGCATGCCCCTCGGGCAGTTGGCGCAATGCCTCCGGCGCGATCAGCGGCCGGCGCCGGACCGCGCTGGTCCGCGTGCCGCCCCCCGCCCCGGCGCCCGTCGTCCGGCTCAGCTCGCGCGCCTCCTCGTCTCCCGCGAGGCCCGAGAAGTACCGCAGTGTGTCGAGGTCGGCGACGCCCGGCAGCAGCATCCGGGCGCGGTGGCTGTTGACTACCGTCTCGGCCTGGCGGCCGTAGCGGCTGCGGGCCTGCGCGAGGTCGTGGAAGATCGACAGCAGCTGGATGTTGTGGCTCGGTGCCGTCGAGGCGATCTCGCCGAGGTTCGGCAGCGGCGCCACATTGCCCGCCTCATCGAGGCACAGCAGCAGCGGCAGCTCTAGCTGTCCCCCCGCAAGCGTCGCGCGCTCGTAGGCGCGGTCGACGATCTCCGACAGCAGCGCGAGGAAGATCGGCCGCAGCAGCTTGGACGCCTTCGCGTCGCCGATCAGGTAAAGCGTCGCCCGTCCGTCGAGCAACGAGTCCGGCTCGATCTCGCAATCGGTCGCCGAGCGCAGCACCCGCCGGAACCGGTATGCCCGCAGCAGGCCTTGCGCGGTCGCCTCGATCGAGGTTCGCGTTCGATCGGCCTGCGATTCGAACGCGCGCAGCGCGTCGTAGGCGGCGTGGGCATCCTCGAGCTGCTCGGTGTCGTGCGCCGAGCCGGTCAGCTGCGCGATCGTCTCGTCGAGCTCACGACCGCCCTGACCGTAGGCCCAGCGGACAACCGCGTCCATACCGAGCCCGCTCGCGGCGGCCGTGAACAGCAGCGGCGCGAGGCGCTGCTCGGCCGCGACCGCCCAGAAGTCGCCGCCCTCGACGCCCCGCTGGTCAAGCTCGCCGGCCGCCGCCAGCCTCCACGCCGACTCGAGCGCGCCGTCCCAGGTGCGGGCGGCGCGCAGTGGCGACCAGGTCTGCGACTCGCCACCCGCGAGCCCGAACGGATCGAAAACGAACACCGGGCCCAGTGCCCGGCGCCGCCTGACCGTGCAGGCGAGCAGGTCCGTCTTGATCGAGGATGCGATCGCCGGCCCGTCCCATTCCAGCAGCGCCGGAACCGCGAGCCCGGCGGACTTCCCCGACTGCGGCGGACCGAAGGCGACGAGCGCGTGGCGGTGCTCGGCGTGCAGCGGCCGTCCGCGGTAGCGGCCAAGTGCCAGTCGGCCGCGCGCGACCGGAGCTCGCAGGGCGCGCAGCTCCCCGGCGGCTGCCCAACGCGCTCCGTGGCCGCGCTGCAAGCTCCGTGAGACGAGCAACGCGCACCCGGCCGCCGCGGCCAGCAGCGGCGCCAGCGCGGCGTAGAAGCCGGCGGCGCTCGGGAGCTGCCGGCGGACGGCGGCCGGCCACGCGGCGGCGGGGTTCGCAAGCTCCGCTGGCAGCCTGATCAGGACCGCTGCCAGGGCCCCGACCGATACGCGGGGCCAGCCGCCGCCGAACAGCAGCCCCGCGAGACCGCCCCACAACCAGGTCGCCAGCGCGAGCGCCACCGCTGCGGCGAGCACGACGAGCATCGCGTAATCCAGGTACCTGTCGCTCACTGGTCATCCTCCCTATTGCCGGCGAAGCGCGGTTGCCTGCATGCCGGTATCTGTGTCGGTCATCCGCGCCTCGATCCGCGAGCGGTGGTGCTGGACCACGAACGACCGCGAACCGACGCGCCACAGCGCTTGGCCGGCTGACAGGAGCGAGATCAGCTCCGCCTCGCTCGACGACAGGCCCAGCAATGAGCGGGTCAACGGCACCTGGCTCTCGTCCTGGTGATAGACGATCCGCGTCGACGCGTCGGCGATCAGGCCCTCGGCGATCCGCGCCGCACGCGAGCCCGCGTCGCCGGCCGCGTGGAGGTCTGCAAGCTTGTGCAGCACTACCAGGTTCATTACGCCGAACTGCCGCGCGAGCTTGAAGTTCGACTGAAACCACTCGCCGAGCCCGGTGTGCTGGACGATCTTCCACGACTCGTCGGCGACGTTGATCAGCCGCTCGCGGCCTGGCCGCCCGGCCGTCCGGGCAAGCAGCGCGCCGATCCAGGCGGTCGCGCACGCCATCAGAATCCCGACCGCCGGCGAGTCGCGAACAGCATGCAGATCGAGCACCAGCAGCTTGGCGTCGAGGTCGAGCCCGGGGGTCGTCGGTCCGTCGAACATCCCGCGCAACGGCCCCTCGCACAGGTCCTGCAGGGCCAGCGCTGCGCGCCGCGCGTCGCTGGCCAGCTGGGCGGTCGTCGTCTGCAGATTGAGCGCCATCTGCTCGACCGGCGCGAACAGGACGGCGGCGATCTCGGGCAGCGTCGGCTCGCTGCCGCCGCTTGTGCGGACGGTCCGCAGCGCCTCGCGCAGCGCGCCGGCCTCGAGCTGGGTCAGCGGGCCGCCGATGGCGGTCACCGCCACCGCCCGCAGCAAGTCGAGCTGCGCGTGCTCCTCCGGCCGCGATGCCAGCGGGTTCAGCCGCACGCTCCCGCCCGGCACGAGCGAGATCGGCTCCACCCCGGCGGCCGCACAGAGCGGGCCGTACTCGCGCTTGACGTCGAGCACGAAGGCTCGGCGCCCGAACAGCAGCATCCGCCACAGCAGCGTCTTTACGAGTGCGCTCTTGCCCTGCCCGAGCTTGCCGAGCACGATCACGTTCGGGTCGTCGAGCACGCCCTCCCCGTATAGGACCCAGGGGTCAAAGCAGAATGCGCCGCCGCTCGAGTCGCGGCCGATGAACACGCCGCGTCCGCTCAGACCGCCGGCGTTCACGAACGGGTAGATCGCCTGAGCGTGCCTGGTCGTGCAGCGATGCGCCGGCAGGCTCACGCTCCCCCTCATCGCAGCCCCCTCCCGAGCGGGAGCGTGAACGTGAACGCCTCGGCCTGCTGCCCATACAGCCGCCGCAGCTCCAGATGCGCCCGCGCGGCGTGATCGAGGACCTCGGCGCACGAGCGCCGCAGATCATCTGGGTCACGCCCGGAGATCGTCACGAAGCCGCTCAGCCGGACCTCTCCGTGGCCGGCGGCGAGCTCGGCCTCGCGTCTGGCGGTCGCCTCGCGTGCCTGCCGCTGCCGAGCGGTCTCGGACTGCCCGAAGCGGCTCCGCAGCTCACGGTCGGCGCGGTCACGGGTGATCGCCGCTTCGACTTCGCGCGTCGAGCGGTCGAGCGCCAACGGCTCGAACGTGACCGCCACCGAGCGCACCGCGCTGGAGCTGCCGAGCAGCGCGTGCATGAACATCGGTGAGACCTCGGTCCGGGGCCAGGAAGCGATCCAGTAGGTCGCGTGGACGGCCCCGTCGGTCCGGTAGTGGTCCCAGGACTCGTCCGTCGCCAGCGGCCAGGCGCCGTCCGGTGCCAGCCCGTCGCGCCCGGGGTCGGCGGTTTCGAGCGCGGCGAGCTCGGCGCGCGCGTAGGGGTCGAATGCGGTTCGAAGAGCGCGCGCCAGATGGCCGGCATTCAGCGCGCCGAGGACCTTGATCTCGGCGCCCTGTAGACCCTTCACGACTCGCTCGGTCTCCTCGAGGAGCGATTCGACGACCGCGTCGCGGTCCCGCATGCGGCTCGAGTCGACCTGTACCGCGAGCAGGATCTCGTGCTCCTGGGTGACCCGTGCCGAGTCTCCGATCAGCTCCAGGTAGGACTCGATCATTGGAGTCCCGCGCGGCGGGATCGCCGGGTCACGCTCGGCCTGCACCCATCTGGCGAGCTGGTCGCCCTGCGACGGCGCGGTGCGCTCGATCCACTGGATCCGTCGGACCGTCGAGTCGCCGGCGCCCGACAGGATCAGGCCCCAGCGCGCGAGTCGCCGCTCCTGGGCCTCGGGATCGAGCAATGAGAACGCGAGCACCCGGCAGGCGATCACCGCCGTCAGCCGCCGCCCGGACTGCTCGGCCAGCACCCCGACGCGGCGTTGCTGATACGAGACCTCCATGATCCGGACGCCGCGGAGCTCCACCGGAGCTACAGCGTCCGTTTCAGCCAGCCTCCCGACGCTCGGCGCTGGGGACAGGAACCGCAACCGCCTGACGGCAAACCTGGCGACGACCGGCGCCCAGTCCTGTGCCGTGCGCCCCGCGACCGGAGCCCACGTCGCCACCACGGCGATCGTGAACGCCAGCAATGCGAGCACCGCCCCGGCCGCCGACGGCGAGCTGTCGAGGGCGACGATCGCCAGCAGGGCTCCGGCCGCCAGCACGGCGGCCTGGCCCGCCCGGACCGGCCCGAGGATCCCGCGCCGCTCGAGCGGGCCGAACGTGTACGTGAGCCGCCCTTCCGTCACGGTTGAGCGTCCAGACCACGCACGGCAGCGACGGCCGCGGGCGCCTCGTCGGACGCCGGACCGGTTCCAGCCGGCAGCTGCCGGATCAACTCATGCACGATCTCAGACGTGTCCTCCGCGTGCGCGATGCCTGCCGGGATCGCGTGTCCACGCGCACGCATCCCGTCGAGGCCCGCCGCCAGCTCGTGCAACGGCAGCAGCCGCATCAGTGCCCAAGGCGAGAACGCCGCCAGCAGGATCAGCGTTGCGCCCTGAAGATCGGCGGCCGGACCCGGGACCAACGTGTGCCCGAGCGCCGCGCCCCCGAGTGACAGCACCGCAACGATCGCGAACTTCGACAGGATCACGGCAATCAGGAGCTCGACCGCGCGCACCGCCCAGACGCGCCGCGCCGGCCACACGAGCGCCGCGAAGAACAGCGGCAGCATCAACACGATCACGTATTCGGCGGCCGAACGGATCAGAAGCTCGATCCATAGGGTGACCGTCGCCGCGACGGTCAGCATCGCGACGAAGAAGCCGAGGAACGCGGAGTGGCTGACGACGCTCAGGCCGATCGTGTCAACGCTCGCCTTGGTGAGAAATCCGACGTCGGCGCCGCCGGCGGCCGAGGAGATCAGCGACGACAGCTCATCGGCCGCTGACTGCAGCAGCACCGTGACCGGCGCCGCGATGCTGACGGCGAGGATCCCGAGCGGTAGATAGAGCAACGCCGAGCGGGCGAGCATCGCCAGGTCTGAGCGCATCACCGCCTGGATGCATGCCGCGAACAGAAATGGCAGCGTCAGCAGCGCGGCGATGGCCGCCATTCGCCAGTAGTAGGCCGAGAACCACGTGCTCTGCAGCTGGGGTCGCGTCGTCGAAGAGATCACGGCCGCGGTTTCGTGTAGCGCAAAGCTGGCCCCACCGACCACCCAGGCGACGATCGCGGCGAGTCCTACGAGCTTGCCCGTGGTCGAACCCGCGAGCGTCTCGACAGCGCCGCCGAGGTGTCCACCCAGCAGCTTCTTGCCCGCGTTGAGCAGCGTGCCCGCGTGGCTGGCGGCGCTGCAGATCTTGCCGACGACGCCGCTGACCAGGCCGCCGAGCGTGCACACGGGCTTGGCGACGTTGAGCGCCTGCGCCGGCGGTGGCGCGGCACACACTCCGAGCACCGCGACAACGCCCGCGACGGCCAGGCGGCGCCTCATCGCGCCGTCGTCCCGAGGTGTTGGAAGAAGTTGACCAGACCGGGCGCGGCGCCGACGACCAGCGCGGCCGCGCCGGAAATCAGCGCTGCCATCCGCCCGCGCGCGGCGAACTGGTGGTTGTGGGTGTGGGCGGCGACCGCCCACAGGCCGGCGCCGATGAACGCGCCCAGGAGCGCGACCGCCAGCGCCCACGCCTCGGCGCCGTTGACCAACTGCTGCAGGACGTTGCTGCCCGGCAGTGCGGTCAGGTCTGGATGCGCCGTGACGACGGCCGGGGGTCGGAAGAGTGACACGTTGACGCCTCCCTCAGATTCCAATTGAGACAAATAAGTGTCAAAGGAACCTAACAGGCCTATTCAGTCTATACTAGACTTATATGCAACTAATTAGTCTCAATTGGAGTCAAGAGGTGATTGACATGCAGGAGATCGCAGCGCGGCTGTCGAGCACCGACGAGATCGGCGACCTGTACCGCGCCAACGCCGAGCAGCTGCGCCAGCTCGTCCGGTTCAGCATCCGGGCGCCCGACGCGGTGATCGATGATGCCTGTCAGATCGCTTGGAGCCGCCTCGTCAGTCACCGCGCGGGCGTGCGGAGCGATGCCGCTCTGCCGTGGCTACTGACGACCGCCAGTCGCGAGGCGCTGAAGCTGCTACGGCGATCCCGGCGCGAGTTCCCGCTCGATCAGCTCCGCGAGTCACACCAGGTCGGGCCCGAGCAGATCGTCGAGTTCCGCGATCGGCTTGCCCAGATCCGCGCGCTACCGCGGCGACAGCAGCGGCTCGTGTGGCTCCAGGGCTTCGG
>JBKQJQ010000590.1:0-2926 GCA_052147875.1 Solirubrobacteraceae bacterium
ACTGCCCGACCCGACGCTGGACGCCTTCGAAGTGAGCTCGCGTGGTCCTCCCTGCTGCGCTGCGCCACCTGCTCTTCCGTTTCCGACGGGCATCTCGCCCGCTGGTTGCGCCGCACCCACCTGGCACGCGGATACGAGGCGCTCGCTCGGATCAACGGTGGGTGCCGTAGCGGACGCCGAGCCTGCGAGCAGAGGGGGCACGGATGAAGCACGGTCCGAGAGCTAACTTGGCCCGTAGCGTGGAGCGTCTCGCCACAGCTACAGCAGGCAGTTCAGCCTCGCACGGCAGCGTCAGTCTCTGAGACGGCAGGGCTGCTGGGTTGCGTCCGCGTGGTGACGAGCGTCAGCGGGGAGCCGCCGCTGGTTGGCGGCGGAAATGAGATCTCGATCGTGAGCCCGCCCTCGGGTCGTGCGCGCGTGTCGAGCTCGCCATGATGCGCTTTGGCGATCGCTTGGACGATCGAGAGTCCCAATCCGTAGCCGTTGTTGTGGCTGGTACGAGCGCCGTCCAGGCGTTGGAAGGGTTGGAAGAGACGCTGGATCTCGTCGGGCGGGATGGTCGGGCCGGTATTCCCGACCGCGAGGAAGGCCCGCTGGTCGCGGGTCCCGGTGGCGATCCCGAGCTGCCCCCCGGTCCTGTTGTGGCGGATCGCGTTGTCGATCAGGCGCTCGAGCAGTCGTGGATCGCCCGCCGCCGCGCTCCTCAACAACGGCCAGGGAACGTTCGGCATCTGGCCGGGGTCAGCGCCGAGCGGCTGGCGAAACGAGCTGCAGATCGGGCGACTTGATCGTCTTCATCGTCAGGTGCGAGTCGAGCCTCAGGATGCCCGGCACGTCACCTAGTCGACTCGACACGAACGTCTCGTAGCTCGTGATGCTGGCGGTCGCGACGCGGAGCACATAGTCGGGCAGACCGAACATCCGTCGCAGCTCGGTGACCTCCTCGAACGCGGCGACCGCGGCCTCGAAGGCCTCGAAAGTCGCACGGTCCTTGCGGGTCAGGTCGACATTGACCAGCACCTCGAATCCGCGGCCGGTCGCATGCGGGTCGATACGGGCGCTATAGCCCAGGATCACGCCCTGATCCTCGAGGCGCTTGACCCGACGCAGACACGGGGCCGGCGTCAGACCCACCCGGTCCGCGAGCTCGACGTTCGATAGCCGACCGTCTCGTTGAAGCTCAGCAATTATCTGGTGGTCAACTGCATCCATAGCAGCAAAGTATTGCGCAGTTACAGGCGATTCCCAGCATATTCGCTATCGCATGGCGCAATCTTCAGCGTATCGTTTCACGCGTGAGCACGGTCATTGCCCCATCAGTACGCGGCCCGTCCAAAGCGGCCGCGCTCAACACCTTTCCAGAGCGCCGTGCGATCGCCCGCGCAGCGGCCGGGATCGGCCTTTATGCCGGCGCCTTCGGGGTCACGTTCGGGGCGGTGTCCGTCGGCTTCGGACTGAGCGTGGCCGAGACGATGGTGCTGAGCACAGTGATGTTCACGGGCGCATCGCAGTTCGCGCTGGTCGGCATCCTCGGTGCCGGCGGCTCGCCACTTGCGGGGCTGTCGGCGGCGTTCCTCCTGGGTCTGCGCAACATGTTCTACGGGGTGCCGGTCACGCAGATCCTGCGGCCGCGAGGTTTGCGCCGGATGTGGACAGCCCATTTCGTGATCGACGAGACGACCGCGATGGCGGTCGCCCAGCTGAACCCGCGCGCGCGCCGCTACGCGTTCTGGGCGACCGGGCTGATCCTGTTCACGGTGTGGAACCTCGGCAGCCTCGCCGGCGCGCTGATTGGTAGGGGCATCGACCCGTCGGCGCTTGGGCTCGACGCCGCCGCTCCGGCGATCTTCCTCGCTCTGCTGTGGCCACAGCTCTCGCGGACCAGGGCGCCAAGTGCCGCGCTCGGCGCGGCGGTCGTGGCGCTCGCGCTGGTCCCTGTCGCTCCCGCTGGAGTCCCCGTGATCGCAGCGGCGGGGGTCGCGATCGCAGCCGGGCTGACGCCGGCCCGCTCGCTGACGCCGGCCCGCTCGCGGCCCGGTCAGGAGCACCGGTGACGACGCTCTGGGCAACGATCCTTGTGGCTTCCTTCGGCTGCTACGGCCTGAAGCTAGCGGGCGTCTCGCTCCCGGAGTCTGTGCTCAACCACCCGACAGTTCAGCGGACCGCGGCGCTGCTGCCGGTCGCGATGCTCACGGCGCTCGTCGTCACTGACCTGTTCGACGCCAACGGGCGCTACAGCGTGGACTGGTGCGCCCTCGCCGGCGTCGGAGCGGGCGCGATCGCGCTGCGGCTCGGCCGTTCACTGGTCGTCGTCTTCATCGTCGCGATTGCCGTAACGGCGTTGCTGCGAGCAGTCACCTAGAGCCGCTGGCGCGCCTCCCGAGCACCTCGGCGAGAGCGCCAGGCGCTCGACGTCAGGTGTTCGTGAATGTGTGCACGAGCACGGTTTATGGCTCGGACCGTAACGCTGCTCGTGCTCGACATCGGGATCCCCGCGCAACGACCCCGAGCATCGGCTTCTATGCGGTCGTGACGCTGCTCGCGATCCTGGCGCCGCGGGTCGCTGCATTCGGCTTCCTGGTGATCGCGCTGATCGCCTCAGGGATCCCGGCGCCGGACCCGGTGTTGCCCTGGCCGAGCGTGGCGGTCAGATGCAGCGCCGACATGATGACCAGTGAGGCAGCCTCACAAGCGATCAGCGCGGCGACCAGAGGGCGACCGTCGAGGTTCATGCAGCCAACATAGAGCCGTCCGTCCGAGCTCGAAACCCCCGCAGGAGCGAACTTCGCATCCGCCCTTCGGGGGAGCTGCGTCCTTCCCGGGGCGGAGGGTTCAGCGTCGTTGAACAACCCTCACGCCTGGAGCCGGGTCCGCTTCACCTCATCCGCTAGGGAGCTGGAACCCGCACTGAGACGCGGCGTGCTTG
>JBKQJQ010000591.1:0-2506 GCA_052147875.1 Solirubrobacteraceae bacterium
GCTCGCCCCGTAGCACCAGCAGCCCGCGGCTCGCGCTTGCGCGAGGAAGTCGGCGAGGTTGCGCACGCGCGCGACCGGCAGGTGCTCGACCGCGCCGGCGGAGGCCTTGCAGACCGCGGCCGTGACCTCGGCCGAGCGGCGCTCGAGGATCAAGACGCCGGCGGCGCCGGCGCACTCGGACGTCCGGCAGATCGAGCCGAGGTTCTGCGGATCCTGCACCTCGTCCAGCGCCACCACCAGCGGCTCTGACCCGGCCAGCAGTTGCTCGGCGGACACGTACGGATAGCCGCCGGCCTGCGCGCACACTCCCTGATGCGCGGGCGAGCCACAGCGGCGCTCGATCTCCGCGGCCGAGCTGGTTTTGACGCTCACGCCCTTTAGCCACGGCTCACGCGCGGCGCCGTGCGTGGCCCACACCTCACCGACGCTCTTTGCGCGCCTTCCGCGCAACGCCTCGTGTACGGCGTTACGGCCGTAGACGATCACGAGTCGGTTAGCGGCGTCAACTCGAACCCGCCGGCAACGTCCCGGATTTCCCAGCCGAATCCCTCGATCTCTGCACGCAGACGGTCGGCGGCGTTGAAGTCTCGTATCGCACGCGCCTTCTCTCTCTCCGCGACCATCCGTACAACGTCAGCCGGCGGGGTAGGCGTCGTGTCGTCAAGCAGGTTGGCAAGTCCGAGTATGGACATCATCTCGCGCAGGTCTGCAGCGCCAACCAGGTCGGTACGCCGATTTGCCTCACGCACCCAATCGAACACTGCCGCGAAGGCTTGCGGAGTGTTGAAGTCGTCAGCTAGCGCATCATAAAACCGATCGGCGATTGGCCGCATGTCGGGCGGAGAATCGCCTCCAACCAGGCGACGGGCGGTATCTCTGATGCGTCGGACGCTCGCCACGGCCTGGGCGAGTGGTTCCTCGCCGAACGCCAGCGGCTGGCGGTAGTGACCCGACGCGAGGTACATGACCACCGCGTCGCGACCGTAGCGCTCGATCACCTCGTGCAGCGGCGCGATATTCCCGACCGACTTGGCCATCTTCTCGCCGGTCAGCTGGATCATGCCGTTGTGCATCCAGATCCGCGCGAGCTCCCGTCCGCGGGCGGCGCGAGTCTGGGCGGCCTCGTTCTCGTGGTGGGGAAACACCAGATCCGATCCACCGCCGTGGATCTCGAACCCGACCCCGAGCGCATCCTCGGCCATCGCCGAGCACTCGATGTGCCAGCCGGGCCTGCCTGCACCCCAGGGCGAATCCCATGAGGTGTCCTCGCCGGGCTTGTGTGCCTTCCACAGGGCGAAGTCGAGCGGGTCCTCCTTGCGATCTGAACCTTCCACCCCCTCGCCCTGGTCCATGTCATCGACACGTCGGTGTGACAGTGAGCCATAACCGGGATCTGAGCGCACGCGGAAAAACACATCGCCGGCACTCTCGTATGCGTGCCCGGCATCGATCAGCGCGGCGATGTAGTCAACGATCGAATCCATCGTCTCCGATGCCAGCGGCTCGTGATCTGGTCGACCCAACCCGAGCTTGCCGGTGTCGGCGAAGTACAGCTCCGTCATCTCCTGCGCCAGCTCTTTACTCGGACGTTCCTGCGCGCGGGCGGCGTCGTAGATCTTGTCGTTGACATCGGTGATGTTGACGACGAGCGTCGTCTCGTATCCCTCGTGCTGGAGATAGCGCTTGAGCAGGCCGAACACCACGTACGGACGTGCGTTGCCGATATGGATGCGGCTGTACACGGTCGGCCCGCACGCGTATATCCCGACCCTCCCCTCATCGCGCGGGCGCAGCGGTTGCAGCTCACCGCTGCGGGTGTCGTGCAGGCGGATCTCGCGCATAGCCGTCTAGGTCTCCTGAAGGCTCGCGACCGCCAGTGCCGCCACGCCCTCGCCGCGCCCGACGAACCCGATCCCCTCGCCGGTCGAGGCCTTGATGTTGACGCGCGCCTGCGACAGGCCCAGCGCACCGGCCAGACGTGTGCGGATCGCCTGCTTGTGCGGACTCAGCTTCGGCGCCTCCATAACGATGGTGCAATCGACGTTGACCACTGCCAGACCAGCGCCGGTGACGCTCGCCACGACCGTCCGCAACAGTTCGACCGAATCGGCATCGCGCCAACGCTCGTCGGTGTCGGGAAAGTGCTCGCCGATATCCCCAATGCCCGCGGCGCCGAGCAGCGCGTCGATCACGGCGTGCGTCAACACGTCGGCGTCTGAGTGTCCTTCCAGACCCTGCTCGTGCGGGATCTCGACGCCGCCGAGGATCAGCCTGCGTCCGGTGACGAGGCGATGTGAGTCATAGCCGATGCCGACGAGGGTGCTCATCGTGCGCGCTCCGTCGCAGCGCCACCCTCATGCGGAGCATCACCCGTGATGCCAACCCCGACCGGCTCCAACCGTCGCGAGCGGTGCTCGAACACGGACAACTCTGTGATCCCGACGCGTTGCAGCAACTCCAGCGCCCGGTCGTAGTCGGTGCCGACGTCCTCGGGCCGGTGGGCATC
>JBKQJQ010000592.1:0-5913 GCA_052147875.1 Solirubrobacteraceae bacterium
AGCAGCTGGTTCACGCCACGGACGGGGGTTCGCAGCCTGCTTGTCGTCGATCCGACCCTCGCGGTCGCGAACACGGTCGGGGGTCCGAGCGCCGCGCTCGGGAAGCCGCTGACCGTGGCCACCGTCGACGGGTTGCAGCTCTACGTCTACGGCTACGACATCGCAAGCAAGCTCGGCCCTGGATAGAAGCGGCAGGTGGCGTGCCAAGGTCGCCCTCGGCAAATGGCGAACCGCCTGGTCAGATCCGCAGCAGCGCCAGCACATCTGCTCGCCCGGCCGGGATCGGGCATCGTGACGATCCCTTCGAGCAACCCCGCGGCGATTGCGACCCGGCTCAAATTGAAGGTCTCGGTCTGAGCGGCGAACCCGGTGACGACGAGTGCGTGTGGGCGTGCTCCACGCCCTACTTCGGCGTCGGAAACTGAGCCCGCATCATCAGATCCCACAGGCGGTCGGGAGTGATGCGACGCTGGCCGATCAGCAGGTGCGCGCTCGGCGTGACCTTGTAGCGCGCCTTGGGCCGATCGGCAGCCAACGCCTCGGCAATCGACTCCGCGACCTTCTCAGGTCCCCCACCGAGCTTGATCATCGGCCCGTCGTAGACCTCCGCGGTCGCCTTCGCGACGTGGCGGTTGAAGTCGTCGTACGGGTCCGCGCCGTCGGTCGTGCCGACCGAGCCCGCGGCCACCTCCCCGAAGCCGGTCTTGATCAGTCCCGGCTCGACGAGGATCACGTCGACGCCGAAGCCGCGGACCTCGAACCGCAGCGCGTCCGAGAGCGCCTCGACCGCGTACTTGGTGGCGTGGTAGATGCCGCCGCCGGGGAACACGAGCTTGCCGCCCATCGACCCGACGTTGACGATCTTGCCCCAGCGCTGTGCGCGCATGTCGGGCAGCACCAGCTGGCACATCCGGATCAGCCCGAACACGTTGGTCTCGAACTGGGCGCTGATGTCCCGCGGCGAGACCGTTTCGACGGCGCCTGACTGGCTGTAGCCGGCGTTGTTGATCAGCACCCCGACGGCGCCCTCGGCCTCGGTGACGTGTTGGACGGCGGCCGTCATCGACTCCTCGCTGGTGACGTCGAGCGCCAGCGTCTCGGCGCCCTTTGCCGCCAGATCTTCGATCGCCTCGGGACGGCGGGCGGTCGCGTAAACCGTGTGGCCGTCGGCGAGCAGGCGCTCGGCCGTTGCGTGGCCGATCCCCGAGGAGCAGCCGGTGATCAGGACGGCCTTCGACGCCACGAGGGCGAGTCTAACTGCGGACCAGCTTCTTGTAGGTGATCCGGTGTGGGCGGTCGGCCTCCGCCCCCAGCTGCTCGTGACGGAAGCTCTCGTAAGCCTCGAAGTTGCCCTCGAACCAGCGCACCTGGGACTCGCCCTCGAACGCCAGCACGTGGGTCGCGATCCGATCCAGGAACCAGCGGTCGTGCGACACGACCACGGCGCAGCCCGCGAACGAAAGCAGCGCCTCCTCGAGCGCGCGCAGCGTGTCGACGTCAAGATCGTTGGTCGGCTCGTCGAGCAGCAGCAGGTTGCCGCCACTGCGCAGGAGCTTCGCGAGGTGCAGCCGGTTGCGCTCGCCGCCGGACAGCTTGGCGACCTTCTTCTGCTGATCTGTGCCCTTGAAGTTGAAGCCGGCGACGTAGGCGCGGCTGTTGACGGTCCGGTCGCCGAGCGGGATCTGGTCGATGCCGCCGGAAATCTCCTCCCAGACGTTCTTGTCGGGGTCCAGCGCCTCGCGCGACTGATCTACGTACGCGAGCGCGACCGTGTCGCCGACCCGCACGGCGCCCTCGTCGGGCTGCTCCTGCCCGGTGATCATTTGCAGCAGCGTCGTCTTGCCGGCGCCGTTGGGACCGATCACGCCGACGATCCCGCCACGCGGCAGCTTGAAGCTGAGGTCGTCGATCAGCAGCCGATCGCCGTACGACTTGCGCAGCCGGTCGGCCTCGACGACGACATCGCCGAGGCGCGGGCCAGCCGGAATGTGGATCTGGACCTGATCGAGCTTGACGTTGCGGTCCTGGGCTAGGAGCGCCTCATAGGCGTTCAGGCGGGCCTTCGGCTTGTTGCGGCGGGCGCTCGCGTTGAGGCGGACCCACTCGAGCTCCTGATCGATCGTCTTGCGGCGCGCGGTGTCCTGCTTGGCCTCGTGCTGGAGGCGAGCGCGCTTCTGCTCGAGCCAGGCCGAGTAGTTGCCCTGGTATGGGATACCGTGGCCGCGGTCGAGTTCGAGGATCCAACCGGCGACGTTGTCGAGGAAGTAGCGGTCGTGGGTGATCGCGACGACCGTGCCGCGGTAGTCGCGCAGGTGCTGCTCGAGCCAGGCGACCGACTCGGCGTCGAGGTGGTTGGTCGGCTCGTCGAGCAGCAAAAGGTCGGGCTGGCGCAGCAGCAGCCGGCAGAGGGCGACCCGGCGGCGCTCACCGCCTGAGAGCTGTGAGACGTCGGCGTCGGGCGCCGGGCAGCGGAGCGCGTCCATCGCGATCTCGAGCGTCGTGTCGAGGTTCCAGCCGTCGACCGCATCGATCTGCTCCTGCGTCCTGGCGAACTCGTCAGCGGTCTCGTCGGAGTAGTTCATCGACAGCTCGTTGAAACGGTCGAGCAGCGCGCGGACCTCGGCGACGCCGTCCTCTACGTTGGCCTTTACGTCCTTGCTCGGGTCGAGCTCGGGCTCCTGCTCGAGCAGTCCGACGGTCGCATTCGGCGCCAGCTGCGCGACGCCGTCGAACTCGGTGTCGATCCCGGCCATGATCCTTAGCAGCGTCGACTTGCCGGCGCCGTTGTAGCCGAGCACGCCGATCTTCGCTCCCGGAAGGAACGACAGCGAGATGTCCGTCAGGACCTGGCGGTCGGGGGGATAGCGGCGCGACAGCCTGTGGGTCGTGAAGATGTACTGGGCCGACATCGGCCTCCCAGCATACGAAGGCTCAGCGCAGCGCCGAGGTCGCGTCGCGCACCGCGGTACCCAGGTCTTTGGTGCCACGCGGGTAGAACAGGGGCCCGCAGCCGTCTGTCAGCAGCAGCCGAACCTTGGCGACGCCGCGGGCGCTGACGCGCGCCGGAGACTGAAGGCGGCTGGCGAGCAACCGCAGATCGTCCTCGGCCTCCAGAACCTGGTTGCGGTTGAGCGGCACCCGCGGGCCGGTCACGGCACGCTCGTGCGCGTCTTTGACAATTCGTCGCAGTTGCCGACCGAGCTGTTCGCGCGTCGACGGCTCGATCAGCCTTTGAGCCCGGCGACTGAGCGCAGCGCTGGCGTCATGGCGAACGCCGTTCGCAAGCTCCCGGTCCAGCTTCGCGGCCGCCACAGCCACCAGTAGGCGATCAGAAAGCATGACTAGCAACAAAGTTTAGAGGGTTAGGCAGTGACCTGTCAAGCTCGTTTGCTGGTCATGTATGCTCGTCAAGGATGTCGCTACCAGCGTTCGTTTCGCCCGATGAGGACAAGCCCGCTCCGATGCCGCTGCTGCGCGTGCAGTCGCTGATCAACACGCGCGACCGTGAGAAGCAGAGCGACGAGCTGGCTGAGCTGGACTCGGCGCGCGCCTGGCTGACGGCTGCGGATCTGCTTGGTCCCGGGATGCCGCTTGACGATCAGGACCTGGCGCGGGTGCGCGAGTTCAGGGAGGGGTTGCGAGCGCTCGTCGGGCGTCGGGTCGACGAGCTCGACGGCGTGCGCACGCTGACTTCAGGGCGCGCCGTGACGGTCGAGGTCGACGCCCACGGCGGGGTTCAGCTGTCGACCGAGGACGGCCTGCTCGGGCTGCTGCTGACGGTCCGCGACGCGCAGGCCGAGGGCAGCTGGTCACGGCTGAAGCTTTGCTCCAACCCGGATTGCGGCCGGGCGTTCTACGACCGGTCCCGCAACCAGCAGGGCGCGTGGTGTTCGATGGCGACCTGCGGCAACCGGCTCAAGAACCGGCGCTTCAGGGCGCGCGGCGAGCGTTAGAGGCCGGCGCGCGGCGGCCCGGCCCGAGCACCGCTCGGCGTCAGAGGCCGGCCGCGTCGCGCAACCGGTCGGCCTTGTCGGTCCGCTCCCAGGTGAAGTCTTCGTCGTCGCGGCCGAAGTGGCCGTAGGCGGCGGTCTTCTGATAGATCGGCCGGTGCAGCTTGAGATACTCGCGAAACGCTCCGGGGCGCAGGTCGAAGTGCTCGCCGATCAGCTCGAGGATCCGCGCGCGGCCGATCTTCTCGGTCCCGAACGTTTCGACCATCACGGAAACCGGGTGCGCGACGCCGATCGCGTAGGCGACCTGGACCTCGATCCGGTCGGCGAGGCCCGCCGCCACCAGGTTCTTGGCCACGTAGCGCGCCGCGTAGGCAGCCGAGCGGTCGACCTTCGACGGGTCCTTGCCCGAGAACGCGCCGCCGCCGTGCCGGGCCATTCCGCCGTAGGTGTCGACGATGATCTTGCGACCGGTCAAGCCGCAGTCACCCATCGGCCCTCCAATCACGAAGCGGCCAGTCGGGTTGACGAGAAAGCTGCGCTGCAGCTCGCGCTCGTCGTACATGTCGGCGGGCAGGACAGCCAACACGACGTTCTCCCAGAGATCGTCCTTGATCCCGTTCTCGGCGCCCTCGGCGTGCTGGGTCGAGATCAACAGCTTCTCGACCGCGACCGGCCGGCCGTCGACGTACCGGACGCTGACCTGGGTCTTCCCGTCCGGACGCAGGTAGGGCAGCGTCTTGTCCTTGCGAACCTCCGCCAGCCGGCGCGCGAGCCGGTGCGCGAGCGCGATCGGCAACGGCATCAGCTCCGGCGTCTCCGTTGACGCGTAGCCGAACATCATCCCCTGGTCACCCGCGCCCGCGACGTCGAGCTCATCGTCGGCGCTCGCGCCTGACCGCGTCTCGAACGCCGCGTCGACGCCCTGCGCGATGTCGGGGGACTGCTTGTCGATCGCGTTGATCACCGCGCAGGTTTTGCAGTCAAAGCCGAACGCCGCATCCGTGTAGCCGATCCGCTCGATCGTGGTCCGCGCGACGTGCTGGATGTCGACGTAGGTCTGAGTCGTAATCTCGCCCGAGACGACCACCAGGCCGGTATTGACGAGCGTCTCGCAGGCGACGCGCCCCTTCGGATCGTCGCGCATCACGGCGTCGAGCACGCCGTCTGAGATCTGGTCGGCGATCTTGTCCGGATGGCCCTCAGTGACTGACTCCGAGGTGAACAGAAACTCGTTCTGTGTGGAATTCATTGACGGTTGTCTTCCTTGCGGGTGATTTCAAGTAGGTAGGCCCTGGCGGGTGATTTCGAGTAGGTAGGCCACCATCACCTCGGTCTCGCCGAACGTCAGGTGATAGGCATCGGAGTGTTCCTCGACGCGCGCGATCTGATCGTTCTTGCTCCTGAACAGGTCGCTGAACTCGAAGAACGCGAAGTCGACAACCCTAGCCTGATAGCCGTTTCGACCCAGCAACTCGGCCGTCCGCCGCTCGCCGATGATCGACAGCTGCATGATGTACGCGGTTCCGTCGTCGGCGAGCGCCTCTGGGAGCATGTTGATCAGGTGGTCGAGCAGATTACGGCCCCAGTAGTCGAGCGGGCGGTGCGAGGTCGCCTGCTCGAACGGGTCGACCGGCATCTGGTAGAGGCTCGCGACGATCACGTCGTAGCGCTCCTCGGGCACCCACGGGTACAGGTCCTGCGCGGCGGCCGTCACCCGATCGGCGACGCCGTTGCGAAACGCGTTCGTGAGCGTGTTCTTGACCGCGAGCTCGTCGATGTCGATCGCATGCACATGCGCGGCTCCATTGCGCGCCAGCTGGACCGCCAACAGACCCTGACCGCAACCGATGTCCAGGCATCGCTGGTGGGCGCCGACCCCCTCCCGGTACAGGTACTTCCAGGCCAGGAAGCTGCCCTGCGTAGGCTCGAACACGCCCGGCTCGATCCCGATCTCGGGCAT
>JBKQJQ010000593.1:0-7546 GCA_052147875.1 Solirubrobacteraceae bacterium
CTGTCGGGCGCCGAGGCCGTCGAGTGGGGTTTGGCGATCGATGCGCCGCCCCCCGAGCAGCTCGACCGGCGAACCGAAGCGCTGGTCGCGCGGATCGCCCGGATGCCGCTCAACCAGCTGCAGATGATGAAGCTGCTGGTCAACCAGTCGCTCTACGAACAGGGCCTGCACACGACCCAGATACTGGGGACGGTGTTCGACGGTATCGCGCGGCACACGCCCGAGGGGTACGCGTTTCAGGGCCTCGCCGCCGCTCAGAGTTTCAAGGCCGCGGTCCGCGAACGCGACGAGCAGTTCGGAGACCTCGGCAGCTCGACTTTCAAGGGCTGATGTCCTCGACCGATGCGACCACGGCCGGCACCCGCGAGCGGCTGCTGACCGCCGCTCAGGAGCTGATCGAGGAGGGCGGCTACGGGGCCGCGACCGTGATCGCGATCGCCGACCGCGCTGGGGTCGCGGCGGGCACGCTCTACCGACACTTCACCTCCAAGGAGGAGTTGTTCGTGGAGCTGTTCAGATCGGTCTGCAGTCGCGAGGAGCGCGCGATGCGAGCGGCCGGGCTGAAGATGGCCGCCGAGGCGTCGGCCGCCGCACGGCTTGAGACGGTGCTGGCGACGTTCGCAGCGCGGGCGCTGGGCAATCCGCGGCTGGCGTGGGCGCTGATCGCCGAGCCGGTCGATCCGCTCGTCGACGCCGAACGCCTCGCCTACCGCGAGCGGTACGCAGCCCTGGTCGCCGAGCAGCTCCGAGCCGGGATAGCCGCCCGCGAGCTGCCGGAGCAGAACGTCGAGTTGACGGCGGCTGCGCTCGTCGGGGGCTGCGGCGAGGCGCTCGTCGGCCCGTTGTCGCCGGTCGCACGCCGAGGCCCGCAGGCCGACGAGATCGTCGAAGCGCTGCGGACGTTCGTGCGGCGGGCGGTTGGCGCCTGCGAGCAATGAGCGGCGCCGTTCGCAGCGAGCGCGACGGACCGGTGACGACGGTCATCCTGTCGCGCCCCGACCGCCGCAACGCGGTCGACGGCCCGACCGCGGCCGCACTCGCCGACGCGTTTCGCGACTTCGATCGTGATCCCGAGGCCGCGGTCGCGGTGCTCCACGGCGAGGGGGGGGTGTTCTGCGCCGGCGCGGACCTGAAGGCGATCGGGACGCCGGCGGGCAACGTCGTCGCCCGGGACGGCGACGGACCGATGGGCCCCACCCGGCTGCGGCTGTCAAAGCCCGTGATCGCTGCGATCGCGGGTCACGCCGTCGCGGGTGGTCTCGAGCTGGCGCTGTGGTGTGACCTGCGAGTCGCCGAGCAGGACGCGGTGCTGGGTGTCTTCTGCCGGCGCTGGGGGGTGCCGCTGATCGACGGCGGTACGGTTCGGCTACCGCGCCTGATCGGGGCCAGCCGGGCGATGGACCTGATCCTGACCGGGCGGGGCGTGGGCGCGGCCGAGGCGCTCGCGATCGGGCTCGTCAACCGCGTCGTCGGACCCGGTGAGAGCCTTGAGGCCGCGCAGCAGCTGGCCCGGACGCTGGCTCGCTTTCCGCAGACGTGCATGCGCGAGGACCGCCTGTCAATGCTCGAGCAGGAGGGGCGCACTGAACGCGATGCGATGGCGGTCGAGCTCGACCACGGGCTGCGGTCGCTCGCCGAAGTCCAGCCCGGGCTGGAGCAGTTCCGGTCTGGCGCCGGCCGCCACGGCGCGTTTGACTAGCGTCAGATGGCCCGCCCAGCGATATAAGGGCCGGGAAACCGAATTAGCCAGGACTCGATCAATAGCGACCGAGCGCGCGTCAACCGTCGCCCGGGCCCCTGCACAAATGCGAGCACCGGGGTGCGTTTTCAACCGGCAGAGGGGCGGGTTTCCCACCGGCGGAGAGCATTGGTCCGGTTATTCTTGCCGCAACCACGCATTATCGAAATGGGGCGGCAGACGAATATGGAAGGCTGTGATGAGAGGGCGTATCGGACCGGCCTGTTCGGCTTCTGGTGTTAGCGAATTGCGTGTCAGCAGCCCAGCAAGAGCATTCGGCCCGTCCAGTATTTCGACGGTAAGCGGCATCGCCGACGGGGTGACGTCTGAGGCGACGTGGTGCGGATCGTCGGACTTCCCCGTCGAACGCGGGACACACGACCTCTCGCTGTGGTGGGCTCCTCTCGACGTCTCGGCGACAGCCGTGCAGGGCCTCGAAGCCTGTCTCTCGCCAGAGGAGCGGCAGCGCGCGGAACGGTTTGGTCGCCTGCGCGACCGCGGACGGTTCCTTGCCGCTCGGGGGTGGCTGCGCCACCTGCTTGCCGGCGAGCTGTCCTGTGCCCCGCGTGACGTACCGATCGTGACGGACGACCGCGGCAGGCCCACGGTCGCCTACTCGGATTTATCGTTCAGCGCTTCATGCACGGCAGACGTTGCGCTTTATGCCGTGAGCTGGAGCATGGAGGTCGGCGTAGACATCGAGGCGGTGCGGGCGACCGCCGAAATCGACGGGATGGTGGCGAGGTTCATGTCGCCGGCGGAGCGACGCGCGCTGGACTCTCTGCTCCCCACGCAACGCCAGGCCGCGTTCTTTCAGTGCTGGACTCGCAAAGAGGCCTATGGCAAGGCCATCGGCATCGGGCTCGGCTTTTCTCTCCGCGAGATCGATCTGTGGCAAGGGGGCAGCCGATCAGTGACGCTGTTGGGTTGGTCTGTTCAGCAGCTCGATGTCGCTCGCGGGTTCGCGGGGGCGGTGGCTGGCGCCGACACAAGCGACTGGGTTCCTCCGGTTCCCCGCGAGCTCCGCGCGTTCACCGTGGACCGTTCATACCGACCACTGGCAGGCCGCAGCCGCTCTGCCCTGGCAACGTCACGGGGGTGATGTTGTGATAACCGAGACAAGAGAGGCCACGGTTCTCGAACTGATCGATCAGGTGATCGCCACCGACCCGGACAAGGTTGCGGTGCGCGCTCCCGACGCGATCCTGAGCTACGGCGAGTTGTCACTTCGTGCCGACCGCCTGGCGCGAAGGCTGCGGGACTTGGGAGCGAACCCCGGCGACCTCGTCGGGCTGTGCGTCGAGCGCTCAGCCAGCCTCGTGGTGGCCGCGCTCGGGATCGTCAGGGCCGGCGCGGCCTATATCGCAATCGATCCCGTGTATCCGGCCGAGCGGCTTCAGTGGATGCTTGACGACGCCGAGGCCACTGCCGTTGTGAGCGACGCCGCCACCGCGGCGAGAGTAGGCCCTTACGGCGATCGACCAGCGCTAGTCCTCAAGGGCGGCGGACACGCGCCCGGCCATCTTGATCCGGACGGCGATCGTCCGCTGCCGAGGCCGCCGCTACCGGAAGACCTCGCCTACGTGGTGTACACGTCCGGGTCAACCGGCCAGCCAAAGGGAGTGCTAGTGGAGCATGGCGGGCTGGCAAACCTCGTCGAGTGGCATCGATCAGCATTCGCATTGAACGCCGGTGACTGCTGCACGCAGATCTCCAGCCCGGGATTCGACGCCGCGGTCTGGGAGATCTGGCCCTGCTTATCCGTCGGTGCGGCCATCCACGTCGTTCCCGAAGCCCTCCGCGCTGACCCGGTCCGCTTGCGCGACTGGCTGGTCGCTGAAGGCATTACCGTCAGCTTCCTCCCAACCCCGTTGGCGGAGGGCATCATCGCGCTCGACTGGCCCGAAGACGCTGCCCTCCGATGCTTGCTGACTGGGGGCGACGCGTTGACCCGCAGACCCCGACCAGGCCTTGGGTTCACGGTCGTAAACAACTACGGGCTCAGCGAGACCACCGTGGTGGCGACCTCGGGCCCGGTCGCGCCCGATGGCGAAGGAGCCCCCTCGATCGGCGGTCCGATAGCCGGCATTCTGGCCGAGGTCGTCGACGAGAACCTTCAACCCGTGGCCCCAGGCGACGACGGAGAGCTGGTGCTCGGCGGCGTCCCGATCGCGCGCGGCTACCTGAACCGGCCCGAGCTCACAGCGGAGCGGTTCCTGCACCGTCCGAACGGGCGCTGGTACCGGACCGGCGACCGAGTGCGCCTGCGAGCGGACGGAGATATTGAGTTCCTCGGGCGCTTGGATGACCAGCTGAGCATTCGAGGGTTCCGGGTGGAACCAGGCGAGATCGCAGCGGCCCTCAACTCCCACCCTGGGATCGAGGCCAGCGTTGTCGTCGGCATCGGTCACTCCAGCTCCGAGCGGCGGATCGTTGGCTACATCGTTGCCGCCGATGGCGAGCGGCCCACCGCTGATGAACTTGCGAACTACCTCAGCGGCTCGCTTCCCGAGTACATGGTGCCGTCCAGCTTTGTTTGGCTGGATCAGCTCCCGCTCACGGAGCACGGCAAGATTGACCGCGATGCGCTGCCACCAGCGGCCGAGATGGCCGAAAACGGGCATGCACGGACGCGGCCGGAGACAGACGTCGAGGTAGCGACGGCATCCGTGGTTGCCGAGCTGCTCGGCATCGAGGAAGTCGGGATGGACCAGAACTTTTTCCTGCTTGGCGGCCACTCGATGCTCGGAGCTCAGCTGATTGTCCGACTAAACGAGATGTTCGGCGTCGAGATCAGCTTGAAGTGGTTGTTCGACCACCCGACCCCGGCGGAGATCGCCGCTGAGGTCGAGCGCCAGGCAGCCGCCGACCTAGTCGATGGCCTGGTGACCCAGTGAGCGCCGGCCAGACAGTAGAGGCCGGGGCCCCGCCTCTCAGCCTCTATCACCTCCTCGATCCAGAGGTCCTTGCCAGTCCGTATCCGCTCTACCGCCGCCTGCGCGAGGAGGATCCCGTGCACTGGGATCCCTATCTGCACGCGTGGGTGGTGACGCGGTACGCGGATGTGGTCACTGTGCTTCACCACTACAAGGCGGCCAGAACGCCGCCGCCGGAGCGATTGGCTGATCTCGGGATGGGCGAGCTGACCCCGATCGCAGCGCTGATGGTGCGACAGATGTTGTTCCTCGACCCGCCGGAGCACCGTCGCGTCCGCGGTCTCGCCGCGGCGGCCTTCACGCCTCGCCGCGTCGCGGTACTCCGTGACCACATCCGCCAGATCACCGAGGGGCTCGTCGCGGCCCTAGCCGGGGAGAGCTGTTTCGAGGTGATGGATGGGCTCGCCAACCCATTGCCGGCGATCGTGACCGCCGAGATGCTAGGAGTGCCGACCGCCGATCACGAGTTGCTCAAGTCGTGGTCTCAGGACTTCGCCGAGATGCTCGGCAACTTCCAACACAATCCGGGCCGCGCGAAAAAGGTGCTGAAGACCGTTGAGGATATGGTCGCCTACTTCGAGTCAGCGGTGGTCAGCGAGACTTCCAAGCCGACGGAGGGGCTCATCAATGCCCTCACGACAGCCGAGATCGACGGCGACCGATTCACTGTCGAAGAGATCGTCGCCAATGTGATCGTCACGATGGTCGGAGGCCAGGAGACCACAACCAACTTGATCGGGAACGGGCTGCTCACACTGCTGCGACACCCCGACCAGCTCGAGCGGCTCAGATCTGATCCAAGTCTGGTTGAGAGCGCGGTGGAGGAATTGCTCCGTTACGAGAGCCCCAGCCAGCACACCGCCCGTATCGCCCCCGCCGCTGCCCTGCTCGGCGACAAGGAGATTTCCGAGGGTGAGGCGGTGATCGCCGTGATGGGCGCCGGCAACCGGGATCCCGAGCGCTTTACCGATCCAGATCGCCTTGACTTGGGCCGGGACGACAACAGGCATCTCGCCTTCGGATGGGCCGGGCACTTCTGCTTCGGCGCCCCGCTGGCGCGCATCGAGGGGCAGATGGCGTTCGAGACCCTTCTGTCTACGTTTTCGGAGCTGTCCCTAGCGCCAGACCAAGACATCCGGTGGCGACCCAACCTGGGCTTGCGAGGGCTGACCGAGCTGCACGTCGTCGCGGCATGACGGTGACCAGGGCCCGGATTGGCTCCTCTCCAGACGGGGGCGTGACCGGTGGGCGGCCGATCTATCTAGAGCTTGACCGCTCTAAGACTCTGACCTTTCTGCACGAGCCCAACGACCAGCCAGCAGACGTCGAGATGTCTGTGCTGCTGTGTCCGCCGTTTGGGTGGGACGAGGTGTGCTGCGCCCGCACACTGCGCGGCGTCGCCGGGACGTTGGCGCGGGCAGGGTACCCCGCCGCACGGCTGACGCTGCCCGGCACTGCCGACGGCTCGGGGGGGCCGCGAGGCGACGATTTGCTGGACGTGTGGATTGACGCGGTCGGCGCCGCGGCCGCGTGGCTGTGTCAGCGCACCCAACCATCCCGCTGCGTCGCGTTCGGAATCGGGCTCGGCGGCATGCTGGCCTATCTCGCCGCCCGGCACCACGATGCGATCGACGATCTCGTCCTGTGGGCGGTTCCCGATCGGGGAAGCGCGCTCCTACATGAGAGCAGGAGCCTGTCGAAGGTCATCGCCTTGGACTTTCCGGAGGATCAGGGGCGCGACCGTGCGGCTGCGGGCGATCTCGAGCTGATTGGCTACCTGATGACCTCGGAGACGCAGGCCGCACTGAGCAAGCTCCAGCTGAGCGCGCTCGCACTCCGCGATTGCCAACGGCGCCGCGTGCTGATGCTCAGCCCCGGAGCCCTCCGCGTCGACCAGCCGCTCGTGGACAGCCTTGAGCGGCTGGGTGCTGAGGTGGAGGTGTTTCGCACCGTTGACTACTACGGTCTGATGGTCAAACCCGAGCAGTCGCAGACGCCAGTGGCGACGGTCGCGCACCTGCTGGGCTGGCTGGCGCAGGGGTCCGCGGTCCACGCATCCCGGCCGGCATCGAAGCGCGGAACGCAGCCGCCAGGTCGCGAGATCCCCGAGCTGGAACTCTCCGACGGAGTGGTCGAGAGCCCTTTCGGCTGTCCGGGCAGCCGCGGCAATGTGTTCGGGATCGTTACCCACAATCCGGCCGGCCGCCCAGCGCCGCTGGCGCTCCTGCTGGTGGGCGCTGGCGCGCTCCCGCACACTGGCCCGAACCGGGCCTGGGTCGAAATCGCGCGGCGCTGGGCGGCACGGGGAATCCCCACCGTACGGCTTGACCTGGCCGGGATCGGTGAGGCCGGCGGCGAGGATCCGGAGCTGGTCTCCGACGAGAGCACGTACGAGTCTTGGCGCGTCGACGATGTCCGAGGCGTCCTCGATCAGCTTCAGGCAGCCGGGATCGCTGAGCGCTTTGTCCTCGGTGGACTCTGCTCCGGCGCCAACTGCTCGCTGCAGGGGGCGCTGGCTGACTCCCGCGTTTGTGGCTTATTGCTGATCAACCTATTCCTCGTAACGTGGAGCAGCGAACTGATTGCTGAGCGCATTCGGCGAGCGACGGCCGGCAATGGTCGTCCAAACGGGGCCGTCGTGGGTCATGGTTCCTCCGCTGAGCGCCGCCAGTTGGCTGACGCGATTGCCGCCTTCGACCAGCTCCACGAGCGCAGCACTGAGGTGCTGATGTTGTTCGGAGAGCAGGAGGCGCTCTATGAGGAGTTCGCCCACCACGGGCTGCTCGAGCGACTCGACCGCTGGCCGAACCTGCGGCTGGAACGGATCCCCTCACGCGATCAGATGTTCCGGGCCCAGTGGCTCCAGCGGCAC